>JAJYKO010000002.1 GCA_021788565.1 Chloroflexota bacterium | reverse complement strand
TTGTCAGGTTCTAGTGGTTTGCCCATCTACTGCCTGCATAAGATCCCTTCCGTGATTGCAGTCTTCCCGTTCGCCTAACCGCCCGCACCGCCAGTCCTGAACTTGCCGCGACTATTCCGTCCTGCCCGGGTCTTTACGCGCGAGATCGTCACGAATCGGGTGCGCCGCGCGAAGCGGGCGCACGTGTTTCTGGACCGGTGTTGGGTGATGCGATAGAAGGTGCCAGCCGCACCGGGTGCAAGATATGGGCCACCCACCGACGGCTCCGCCCTCTGGTCCCAAATCCCTGGTCCCCGTCCCCTACGGATTCAGGACCAACTTCCCGAACTGGGCGCGTCCCTCCATCAACGCCTGCGCCTCCGCGGCCTGTTCCAATGGCAGCACTCTGTCGATCACCGGACGCAGCCGGCCTTCCGCCACCAGCTTGAGGACCGTTCGTAGCTCGGCACGGGTGCCGCCGTAGGACCCTATGAAGGCCAGCTGCTTCGCGAACAGGTTCCACAGGTTCGTCTTGCCTTCGTCGCCGCTGGTGGTCCCGCAGATCACCACCCGCCCGTCTCGGCTCAGGCAGGCCGCGCTCTTCTCCCAGGTATCGGCGCCGATGTGCTCCAGCACCAGGTCCACCCCACGCTTATTGGTGATTCGGCGGACCTCTTGCGGGAAATCCTGCTGAGAATAGTTGATCCCGTAGCGTGCGCCCAGGTCCGTCGCGAGCTTCAGCTTTGCATCGGAGCTGGCCGTAGTGATAACCCTGGCGCCGCAAAGGCGAGCTATCTGGATCGCGGCGCTGCCCACCCCACTACCGGCCGAATGGATCAGCACGTCCTCCCCCGCTCGGATGCTGGCGCGGGTCACCAGGGCGTGCCAAGCAGTCACGGCGGCAAGCGTAACCGCCGCGGCATCGTCGTAAGACACGCCCTCGGGGATCGGCACGACGTTGGCCGCAGGGACGGAGACGTACTCAGCGTAACCGCCATTCGCGGTCAGCCCCACGATGTTCCCGCGGATGCACATCGTCTCGTCACCCGCGAGGCAGTACTCACAGTTGCCGCAAAACAGGTACGGCGCGACCACAACCCGCTGTCCTTCGACCAGACCCGTTACGTGGCTTCCCAGCCCTGTGATCTCTCCCGCAACCTCCGACCCCGGGATGTGCGGCATCTGGACCTTCGCGCCCACCTTGCCCTCGCGCACCCGCAGGTCAAGCCGGTTTACGCCGCAGGCCTGGACGTGTATCAGCGCGTCGGCCGGGCCTATCTCCGGCACCGGCACATCCTCAAGCCGCAGCTTATCGATTCCACCCTGCTCGTGGAAGAGTACCGCTCGCATAGTCACCTACCTCCCGCCGAGGTCACCAGGCGACATGTGCTCCACCGTTTCCCCCGTCTCGGTCGACGTCCTCGTCACGTGGTTGCCCGCGTACACCCACAAGATGCTCATTGGGCCGGCGCCGACGTTCATGAAGCGATGCGACATACCGGCAGGGATGTAGGTGGTATCCCACGGCTTGAGTCTGTAGCTGTTGCCGCCGACCTCGCAGATGGCATCGCCCTCCAGCAGCGTCACCGCTTCGTCGACGTTGTGCGAGTGGAACGTGATGGCCGTTCCGGCGGGTGAGGTCGAGACGCCCGTGGTAAAGCCATCCGCGCCTATCCAGGAGCCAGCCAGCGGCCTCGTGAATATTCCGCCTCCCCTGGCAACCGGCTTGATCTCGTCGAAATGCAAAATCTTCGCCTCAGCCACGTCCCCTTCCTCCCAACCTGAATTCACTGCGCTGAACAACTCGAACTCACTCCCCGTCTCCGCCGCTGCCCTCGCCTGAATCCCCCTTCAACCGCCGCAGATGCTCCTCCAGATCCCTGAGCACTTCTGCCGAGCTCGGCAGCTCGTCAAACTGGTCGGTTTGCGGAGCGTCCTGCGACTCCACATTTGTCTCCTCGTCCGCGGCGTCCTCCGCCGACTCCCCGCGAAGCTGTTTCAGAAACTCCACAAGGTCCGGCCGAGACCGCAACGCATCCTGGACTTTGCGCTCCATCTCGCGCCCGGCAGTCTCCAACTCATCCTTCCACAACCCCTGCCCGATCAACCGCTCGGCGATGCCAAGCAGGGCCGCGGCCAGCTTCGGATTGGACGTGCTGGACAGGTAGCTAGGCGCGGCTGCCCACACGGAGGCCGCTGGAATGCCGCGCTCCGCGGCTTCACGCAAGATCACAGTCGTGATCCCCGTTGGCCCCTGGTAGTCGCTATCTTCTATCCCGAGTTGCCGCAGCTGCTCCTTCATCCACGGGTCGAAGCTGATTCCGGTGAGCGAGGCCGGTCCGGCGAAGTGAACCTGAGCGAGAAACGCCCCAAAGGTCAGAACGGCTGAAACCTGGAGCTGCCTAGCATAATCAAAGAGCGTGCGAACCCAGTCCCTCCATCTTAGGTCCGGCTCGGGCCCAAGCAACACCACCAGATCGCGGCGCGCCTCCGGCACCTCGATCGCGCTCATCTCCAGCGATGGCCACTCTATTTTTCGCCGCCCCTGACCGTCGAATAGCGTAAGCGGGCGAGTGGATGTGTAGTTGTAGATTGAATCCGCATCGAAGCTGGCGATCCGCCTGCCTGGCCTCTTGATCTGCAGATAGCGCAGCGCGCCGGAAGCCGCGGATGCCGCGTCCGCCCAGCCGCTGAAGCCGCACAGGAGGACAGGAGAATTCAGTTCTGGTGTCGAATATATCGTTAGCATGAGCTCATTATGCTACACGCTGCCAGGGGTCGCAAATCCGATTCGACATCCGAGGAGATTCGTGTTATAGTCTCCTAGCGATTGTAATCGGTGGGCCGCGCTTGGGCGCGGCACCTCGCAAGGTTTCCCCCGTAGCAGCCGAACCGGATCTCACTGGTGCGTTCCTGCCGTTATCGAACGACCGACGCTGGCTGCGCTGACCGATCCCTTGGCTAACCGCGGTTGTGGTCATCTTCTTGCGCATGCTGCGAGTGTATTCAGATCGTGTTCGTGGCGACTCTGCCCCTGCTGCACGGCTAACCCGAACCGCACCCACGGATTCTCGCCCTCAAACGAAGCGAAGGCAGGCGACCGAAAAAGGAGATAAAGTGATAGACCGAGATGAGGATGGCGATCGCCCTGCCGACAAGGGCGCTCCAAAACGAAAAGGCCCCATAGTCAATCGGCGTGGACCTTCCGAGGTGTCCAGGGCTATTCAGATGCTGGGCCGCATAGGAACAGGGCGATCACCTTCGCCTGGACGCAAGCCTGCGACTGGCGGATCAGCCAGGGGAACTGTGGTGCGGCTCGACAAGGCGAAGGGCTACGGCTTCATCGTTGACGCCAGCGGGGAGCAACGCTTCTTCCACCGCACATCCGTGCTGGAGGGCGGGTTCGATGCTCTCAAGGAGCAGCAGGCAGTCGACTTCGAGCCCTACAGCGATGAGCGCGGTGCCCGCGCTCAGAAGGTTCGGCCGGCCGGTTCTGCCCCACGCGAAGCCAACCCTTCGCGCCCTGCCAAGCCCGCACCCAGGGCCCCTAAGGCGCCGGCTTGGAAGTCGGACTTGAGCCCGTTCCGCGACGGCTCCGGAGCACCGACACCTGGCCGAAAGCGGCCCAAGATCTAGACGCCCCGAAGCGAGCGGCCCCGGCGTCGCGAGTGTAGCCGCACCCTTCACGGGTGCGCGTCCTCGTGGGGCAGGGTGCCTCCGGCCAACGAGGCCGCGCGCGCCCCACGCTTCGCTACGGGCCTTGACGCTCCCTTGCTGCGCGCCAAGGGCCCAAAGCTCGCGCCTACAAGGCGGATGCACAGCCAATCATTCCTCGCTTCGCGTTCCCCGTGTGGAACCTTTTCCGCGTGACGTTCGTTCTCATCGTAGAAGATCTCAAGTGGGAGGCCTACGATGAAGCGGCGAACGGCTCTTGCCCTGCTGGCGGCGATCCTCCTTGCTACCTCTGCGTGCGACCTGCTCCCTGGGGGGGCCGGCCCCGGCGCTCCTGACCAGGCGGCGCCTCTGCCTGGGGCTCCCGTGGCAGGATCGGAGGACCGTATCGACGGCTACCTTGCCGTCGCCCCGAAAACGCTGAGGTCCGCCCAACCGGAGACGGTTTCCGTCTCCATCTTCAACGGTGACCGGCCGGCCAACGCCACGGTCCAGGTCTCCCTGCTCAAAGACGGGAAGCCGCTCGCCACCTCGGCCTCCTATCTACAGGGCAGGGGTGACCTCCGCCTCGATGTTCCCAAACTCGCCGAGGGCGATTACCAACTTCAGCTGCTCGGCAATGGTCTCAAGGCCGAGTCCCCGGTCAAGGTAGAGGACGGAACCCTGGTCTTCGCGGAGTCGGACAAGCCGATCTACAAGCCCGGCCAGACGATCCACATCCGGGTCCTCACCCTCGATCCCCAGCTAAAGCCGGTTACGGGGCCAGTCACCGTCGAAGTGATGGACGCCAAGGGCCTCAAGGTCTTCAAGCGCGATGCTACCTCGGACGACTACGGAATGGCATCCATGGACCTGCCCCTCTCCACCGAGCCAAACCTCGGCGTCTGGAAGGTCACGGCGAAGGCCGGCAAGCGGAGCGCCCAACTGGACGTCCGCGTCGAGCAGTACGTCCTTCCCAAGTACGAGGTGAAGGTCGAGACCCCGAAGGATTGGGTGCTCGCCGGCGACCAGATCACCGGCACCGTGAGCGCGGAGTACAGCTACGGCAGGCCCGTACAGGGCGAGGTGCAGATCCGCGCGAGCCGCTACGTTGGTACCTGGCAGGAGTTCGCCAACGTCACGAAGAGCCTGGACAACAAGGTGGACTTCCAGCTTCCGGCCGTGCGCTACGTTAGCGGCATCCCGGGTGCCGGTGGCATGGGCAACGTGCAGTTGGAGGTCACCGTGCGAGAGAAGGCGACCGGCTACGAGGAGAAAAGCACGAAGCTTCTCACGGTGGCCCCGACCCCTCTGGTGCTCAAGCTGATACCCGAGAGCGTCAGCTTCAAGCCCAATCTGCCCCTCTCCCTCCTGGTGACGGCTGAGTCACCGGACAAGAAGCCGCTGGACGCCGGCGTGCAGCTCAACCTCATCTGGACGAAGAAGGACTTCACCTCCTCTCAGGAGAGCCGCCGGGTGGATGTGAAGGGCGGCAGGGCGATGGTACAGGTAATCCCACCGGCAGACGCGGCTTCGCTCACCCTGGGCGCCAGCTCCTCCAATACCTCGACGAGCCTGGCCATGCAGGCGAGCTACTCCCCTACGGGCAGCTTCATTCACGTGGCCCAGACGAGCCAGGGCACGCTGAAAGTGGGCGGCACCGTGCAGTTTCACGTGTCTGCTACCAGAGAGGCAGCCAACTTCTACTACGAGGTCCTCTCCCGAGGCCAGGTCGTTTTCTCCAATTTCTCCCGCTCCCCCGACATTCAGGTTACCCTGACGCCGCTCATGGCGCCGGAGTCCCGCATCCTGGTCTACCAGCTGCTCCCCAACTCCGAGGTCGCGGCCGACTACATGCCCTTCGCCGTCCAGGGCGACTACCCGCAGCAGGTCCGGGCGACCTTCGGCCAGGACGTGGCGAAGCCGGGTGACCAGGTGCAGGTGAATCTCCAGACCCAGGGGCCGGCCGAGGTCGGGCTGGCGGCCGTCGACAAATCGGTCTTCATCCTGGCCGAGAACCGGCTCAACCTGCAGCAGCTATTCGACACGCTGGAGACGCTGTACCAGAAGCCCCAGGCCGAGCTCCACGATGCCCGACCCCTGGATAGCCTCCAGGTCCGCGGCGCGAAAGACGTCTTCACCGATGCCGGCGTCGTCGTGATGAGCAACAAGCAGGTGCCGGATGGACAGAAGTACCAGGCGCCGGTGCGCAAGTTCGGCGGACCTGCCCTCGGCGGGATGCCCGGAGCTGTCGATCGGGCCATGGCCCCCGCGGCGGCTGCCCCCCAGGCTCAGGCGGCCCCCACCGCTGCCGCGAGCCTTGCTACCGACGCCGCGGCCGGCGGCCTGAAGGAGGTCCAGCGCATTCGGCAGTTCTTCCCCGAGACCTGGATCTGGGACACCGTTACCACCGACCAGTCCGGCAAGGCCACCAAGACGTACGAGGCTCCGGACAGCATAACCACCTGGATGCTGCGGGCTGTGGCCCTTTCCAAACAGACGGGACTTGGCATCTCCGAGGCCCAGCTCAAAGTGATGCAGCCCTTCTTCGTCACCGTCGACCTGCCATACTCGGTCATCCGCGGCGAGCGCTTCCCGGTCAAGGTGGCGCTGTATAACTACCAGCAGACCGAGGAGGAGTTCACGGTCCAGCTGGAGCAGGCGGACTGGTTCCAGATCCTGGACCAGGGCGCCCGTACGGTCAAGGTCGGCCCCAACGACGTCGGCTCCGCCACCTTCACCATCCAGCCGACCAAACTCGGCACCAACAAGCTGAAGGTGACAGCCCGCTCAACCTCTTCCTCGGATGCCATCGTGAAGGACCTGATCGTCGCGCCCGAGGGCGTCGCCCGCGAGTCGGTCGAGAACGCTGTGCTCTCGGCGGGTGCGAGCCGCCAGTTCGACCTGTCTGTGCCGGACATGATCGTCGATGGCTCCGACCGCGCGTTCGTCACCATCACCGGCAGCTATCTTACGCAGACCATCCAGGGGCTGGAGAAGCTGCTGCAGATGCCCTTCGGCTGCGGCGAGCAGAACATGATCCTGCTGGCCCCCAACATCTTCGTCTCACGCTACCTCAAGGAAACCAATCAACTCAAGCCCGAGGTGATGGCTAAAGCCGAGCAGCTTATGATCACCGGCTACCAGCGCGAGCTGACCTACCGCCACTCGGACGGGAGCTTCTCCGCCTTCGGCAACCAGGACAAGGAGGGCAGCCTCTGGCTCACGGCCTTCGTCCTGAAGAGCTTTGCCCAGGCAAAGGACCTGGTCTACGTGGACGATACCGTGCTTTCCGGCGCGCAGAGCTGGATCGCCAAGCATCAGAACGCGGACGGTTCCTTCGATCCGGTCGGCTTCATCGCCCACCAGGAGCTGCTGGGCGGTCTCAAGGGGAAGACGGCGCTGACGGCGTACGTCGCCGTGGCGTTGCGCGAGGCCGGCGAGCAGACGGCCTCCGCGAAGGCGGTCCACTACCTGGAAGGGGCGGTGGACTCAGCAAACGACGCCTACACCCTGGCGCTCACGACCTACGCCCTGGAGATGGCGAAGAGCCCGAAGGCGGCCGCGGCCTACGACCGCCTGATGGCGATGGCCCACCAGTCCGATGACGGCCTCTACTGGGGCGACGCTGAGCCCGTCCTCCCTTTCCCTCAGCGAGGCACTCCGCCAAAAGCCCCTCTCCCTTTGGGAGAGGGTCAGGGTGAGGGCGGTGCCCCGGGCATCCCCGCCCCCATCCGGCCTATCCTGCCGCCGCGGCCCAATCAGACGGCGACCATCGAGACGACCGGCTACGCCACTCTCGCCCTGATAGAGCACGGCGACAAAGTGAACGCATCTCGTGCCACGCGCTGGCTGGTCACGAAGCGCAACGCTTACGGCGGCTTCGGCTCCACCCAGGACACGGTGGTCGGGCTCCAGGCCATGACGAAGTATGCCGCGAACTCCAGAGCCGACGTGGATGCCACCGTCACACTCAAGTCCGGCAACTGGCAGAAGGAGATCAAGGTCTCACCGGACAATTCGGACGTCCTTCAGATGGTCGACGTGCCGATCGGCGCGCCGGTCAGCGTGGATGTGAAGGGCAAGGGGCAGGTGGTGCTGCAATCGGTGCGGCGTTTCAACGTGCCAGATCCGGAGACGAAGGCGGAGTCCGTCTTCCAGATGCAGGTGGACTATGGCGTAGCGCAGGTGGAAGTGAATGACCAGATCGACGTGAAGGCTTCCATCATTTTCAACCCGCCGGAGCCCATGCAGGCGGGCATGGTAGTGATGGACGTGGCGGTCCCCACGGGGTTCGCGCCGGTCACCGAGTCGCTGGACGCCCTGATGAAGGCCAACCCGAAGATCAAGCGGTACGACGTGGCCGCTCGCAAGGTGATCGTCTACATCGAGGACATGGCCCCCGGCGATCAGGTCGCCTTCGCCTTCAAGGCCCGCGCCCTCTACCCGGTGAAGGCCCAGGCCGTCGCCTCCCAGGCCTACTCCTACTACCGCCCCGAGTGGAAAGGCGAGTCCCTCGGCGGCGCGATGGAGGTGCGGTAGTCAGTTCGAGACCCCCGAGGTCCCGAAGACCTCGGGGGTCTCGGCTCGCCCTCCCCATCCCCCGCTTCCCGTCACTACCGGGGCGCCGCCGGCAGCAGCACCCGCACGGTCACCTCGGGCTCGAACGCGTTCGTGAGGTCCGTATTCGGCAGATCCGCCGGCCTCGCCAGGCTGTATGCCTTGGTCGGGTCGTATTGCAGATAGAACGGATTGTTCGTGACCTGTACAGCCAGGTCCGGCGGAACCCCCTTCCCAATCATCACGGCCTTCAGGTAGTCTGCCAGCAGCAGCGCCTGCGTGGCTCCCGTCTTCGCATCGTAGTGCAGTATGCCCCGCTGGAACCGCTGGTAGACGAAGTCGTGATTGGTCGGATCGTAGGTGGGCATGCTGGTCGGTAGACCCCACATCTCCATGTCGAACAACGGAAGCAAACTCGGGTTACCGTCGCCCTGCGGAAAGGCATCTTCGTAGCGGACGGTGCCCATGTAGCTCTTCAGGAAGTTCACCTGCAGTCCGTTCCAACTGTCTGGGACGTGTGCATGGATAAAGGCGATCGCCTTCCCCGCGTAGCCGGGGTCTGATGGGGACGGCGCACTCTTGATCATCTCAGGATCCGGGAGTGGGAACGTGCTGCCGTTTATCCTGGAGTACGGCAGGAGCCCCGATTGCAGCAGGTTCATGGTCTCCACGGTACCGTCGGGCATCAGCTGCATGATCGCCCTCTGGAAGAACTGCACCTGGTAGCCCTCGAGCGTGAACTCCCTGGAGACGGGGTACCCGAAAGTCCTGACACCGCCGCGCTTCAGGAAGTAGTCCCAGAAGGGGTCCAGGTTCACGCGAAAGCCAGTCTGCTGGAAGTAGCTCGCATCGGCCGGAACCATTCGGGTGGGAGCCTGCGATAGCACGGATGGCGTCGCGCTGGCTGGAAAGGTTGCTGTGGCGAGGGGTGTGGCCGCAGCTGTGGCGGTGGGCGTTCCGATGGTGCCTACCGACGAGTTCACATTCAGCGTAAGCTGCCCCCCGGCAGGGCTCCCATACTGGGCCACCTCCAGGTAATAGGTTATCCCAGCTTGGACGCCAAAGATCACCTGGGACTGCCTGGTAGACGAGTTGGCGTCGTCGTTGCTGGCCACCAGCGTGAGAGAGCCCCGTTGACCCGAGAATGCGGCAAGGACAGTATCGTAACTGCTGCCGAAGGTGTCCGCGGTCACTGTCCCGGCGGAGCCGGGCGTAAGGCTGTACCAGACCGTGTTTGAGTTCACACCCAGGTTTGAACCCATACTGGGATCGTCCGAGGCCACGGTCGCGCCGGTGGTGTCTTCGCTGCTGCTGTACGGGAAAGCCGAGATCAGCGTGGCCGAGTTGATGTCGTCGTTGGCTGGAGCCGCTCCAACCGTTGCGGTAGGCACCGGCGTGTCCGTGGGCCACGGGGTCCAGGTAGGCCATGGGGTCTCGGTTGGCCACGGCGTCTCCGTGGGTGTCGGCGTGTCGGTAACCGCTGGCGTGCCGGTAGGCGAGGGTGCGTTCGTCGCAGTAGGCGACGCCGCAACCGTGGGAGCCACTTCGACCGTGGGGCTGGGAGTCGTGGTGACGCCCTGTGTCGGGCTTGGCGCCGGAGTCGCGGTTTCAGTGGCCGCGGTGGCCGGCGTCGGTGTCCCCGTGAAGGTGGCCTTCACCACAGGAGTCGCGGTAGGTGTTGCTGTCGCCGTGGCGGTGGGAGTCGCGACCTTCTTCGGGGATGCCGGCAATTTGCTTTTGGGCGTGGCGGTACCGGTGGGTGTTGGTGTGGGTGAGGCCGCCGAGGCATAGTCGGGTCCATACAGCACTATGGCTGCGGCGTTACCTGCCGTTAACGAATCGAGCGCGACAACGCAGACGGCTATTGTCAAGGCTGCCAGGAGGACGGCCGCCTGAGTCTGAAACGCCGGTCTTCTACTCACCCCATGCCCTCCCTACCAGGAGCGCTCCCTGTCGTGCCAGTATACGCTTTTCACCTTAGATCTTCCTGAGACGACTACATTTAAGTCTGGCAATATTCATTAATCTTGAATGGTAATCTCTGCCATACGAGAGTGATTCACACCTTTCTTGCCTGTTCGATAGATTGCAGTTCTGTAATCATTGGCTTCGGTCTATCCGAGGTAGGAGAAAAGTACTATTGGCGTCTTGTTCGATTTCAGGTATCCTTCAACTATGAATAGGCAGATTTCGATCTGATCGTCTCCCACGTTCGTTCCGCCGTTTCCGCCCTCTTGCTTCAATGACTTCCATCCACCGTTCAGAATTGTTGAGGAGGAGACTACATTGAGTTGGAAATCGCTGCTGGGGCTCCTTCTCGTTGCCCTGGCTTTTGGCGCGGCGCCCCGCCCCGCCCAGGCTGCTCCGGATTCGCCGGTTCTCGCTTTCTACTACCCGTGGTACAACGTGAGCGACTTCAACCGCGCGCAGATGTGGGACATCCCTGTCACCCCGTACAACAGCGACGATAGGGCGACATTCCAGCGGCAGATCAACGAGGCATCCGGCGCGGGCATCACTGGCTTCATAAGCTCGTGGATGGGCAAAGGCAACCGCACGGACACGAATTTCGCGACCCTTCTCGATGTCTCGAAGGGCACGGGTTTCGCATCCACCATCTACTTCGAATCCGAGTCTTTCGGCTCACCGCAAGAAGTGGTGGATAACCTCCGCTACTTCATGTCTACCTACGGCCCCAACCCAAACCTGGCCAGGGTCGGGGGCAAGCCCGCGATCTTCTTCTGGAGTCCTTCGTCCGTCGGCGGACCCGAGGTCTGGGCGGCGATCCGCGCTCAGGTGGATCCCCAGGGGAGCTGGCACTGGAACGTGGAGACGGACAGGCCAGATATCTGGCTGAATGTCTTCGACGGCGTGCATCTCTTCAGCGCGGCCAGCTGGACCGCGGATGCCACATCGACCTATCAAAACATGCGCTCCAAGGTGGATGCGGCGTCCGCCAACACCGGCAAGCGCAAGTACTGGGCGGCCGGAGTGGCACCCGGCTGGGACAATACGCGGCAGGATAACCCTACCAAAGTTCTCGTCCCCAGGAACGGGGGCGCCTATTACTCCCAGCGCTGGGACTCCGCCATCGCCAGTAACCCGGACCTGATCACCATTACCAGCTGGTCTGAGTGGGGCGAGGGCACCGAGATCGAGCCAGGCTCCAGCTATGGAAACCTCTACCTCGACATAACACGCCAGAAAGTGGCCGCGTTCAGGGGTGCCGGGACTACGGTCTCGACCATGTCGACCCAGGGGCTCTTCTCCTTCAGGCTGGGCTTTAAGGCACTTGCCGACCAAATACCCGACGTGGCCGGCGTTCCCCTTGAGAACGAGCACTACGGGGCCAACGGAGATTCCCTGCAGCAGACGACCACCGGCCTTATGGTGTGGCGCAAGGCCGACAATTGGACCGCCTTCACCAACGGGAGCATCACCTGGGTCAACGGGCCCAATGGCATTCAGAGTAGATCCAACAGCGCCCGCTTCCCATGGGAGGCGCAGTAGCTGTCAAATCCGCTGGGGGCCCTGGTCGTCGTCAACCCAGGCTGTCTCTGGTTGCACGAATGTTCATGGGCTCCGCACGCCGCCACCGGATTTGCATATGCGGCGTCTTCAACTTAGACTAAGCCTAGCGCTCTTGGGGAGCGCCCCGCGACCCCAGATGCAGATCGAAAAGGAGATAAGACATGCAGGCCTACTGTGTGAAGTGTCGCACCCAGCGAGAGATGAAGGATCCCAAGGAGATCAAGATGTCGAACGGGCGCCCCGCGATGCAGGGGACTTGCACCGTATGCGGCACGAAGCTGACCCGCATCATGAAGGCCAGCTAGCGCGCCCGGCCGGTAAGGACCCGAGGGCAGGGGCTTGCGCCCTGCTACCCTGTGGTTGTCTCGACGAATGATGCAATGTGGCCGCTAACAGTGAGGCGGGGGGGCGGTGACGCGAACGGACGGGGAGAGCGGAGCTACGACATGAACACCCTCTCCCGGAACAGTTGACGCGACTTGATGGCAGTCAACTCTTGCGGTCCATGGTTCCGCAAGCCGCTAGACCTGATGCGTCTCCCCGTCTCCGGACCCCAGGCGCCACGAGCCGATCATGCTGCCTTCTCTTCTCCCTCGATTGGACCCGTATCCCAGTCGCCCTCGGGCTCCCCAATCATCTCGCCAAACCGGTAGCTATCGAGCACATGGGAGATAACCGCGAGGGCCACGGGCACCAGCACTATAGCCAGGAGATAAACCCACACGCCAGCCACCCCCCTCCTTCCAAACCAGCACGCTTCCTCTTCGATCCAGCTTCTGCACCATCCATGCCACCATGTACATGTAGGAGTCAGCAGCCCTGCCGGCCAGCCCGGCCTTCTAAGAACCTATCCGATAACCACTAAGACACCAGGACACCGTGGCTTTTCTGTAGCTGATCCTTGTGTCTTTGTGCCTTGGTGGTTGGTTGTCGGACGGGCTCTAAATCGGCGTGGCGTACAGCGGGTTCACCCCCACGTCGCTGCTCACCTCGCGCACTCCTTCGACCGTAGCCGCCACGACCCCGATCGAGTCCACCACATCCCACGACACGGCAGTACCGGTGATCGTGACAACGCCCCCGTCGGCTGTCACCTTCAGACTTGACCCCGCCGTCTCTGGATTCCCAGCCAGTGTCACCCATACTCTGCTGGCTAGCACCAGATCGTTCATCGCCTTCGTCGACTCCGGGTTTGGCTGGAACGGCTTCATCGCCGCAACGCTCGCCACCAGGTCGCACGCGCCCGCTACCCCGAGCCGGCTGATGTTCACAACCACGTCGTACAGACGAGGGTCTTCCCAGTCCACGCCGAACAGAAACCGCATCCAGTCCGAGCGTTCCTTGTCGATCCGCTTTACTCGCGCGATGGCGCTCTTTCGGTCCAGGTTGTTGCGGGCCATAGCTGTCTGCACGCGCGTCTCCACGTCAGCGATGGCGCGGACCCGCAGGACGTTCGGGATGCTCGAAAGAAGCAGATGTCCCGCGTAGCCGTGGTACACCAGATTGCCCGCCATCGCTCGCTCCGACAGCGCCGCCCGAAGGTAGTTCAGGTAGTCGGTTCGCTCGCCGGTGAGCCGCTCCCAGAACGACGGGGGCTTCTCCATCGCCTCGATGAACTTCTCGACCGGAACCCCGAAGGTGGTGGCCGCGTCGAGTATCACCTCGCGGCTGAGACACTGATATCCAAGTCTCTCCGCCAGACACTCGGCAAGCTCCTGACCGCCAGTGAATGTACCTCGAGAGATGGTGATGACTGCCATTCTGCCCTCCACTCGCCTGGAAATCGTGTCCTCTTCGTGCCAGGTTTCCACCGCACATTCTATCACGCGAGTCTCTCTCCGAGTGCCCTGTTCCCAGGCCACTGGCGCCAGTTCCCTGACACCTCCATTGCGTGGGTCGGTCTCCACTGGTATAATGTGTCATCAACAGTATGCGTTCTTGAGTGGTGGGCAAGCCCCCACTTTTTTGTTGCGGCTTGCACCGCCGCCAGGTTCGGGACGCGGTTTCTAGCCAGGAGGATCGAATGAAGAGCGACTTCGTGACGGCTATCAGCCAGCTCTGTAGCGAGAAGGGTGTCAGCCGCGAGGCGGTGATGCACGCCATAGAGGCGGCACTCGTCTCTGCCTACAGACGCAACTTCTCGCCCACCAGCCAGAATGTCACCGCTCAGATCGACCCCATCACCGGAGCCGTCAAGATATTCGTCGATAAGCTCGTCGTTGATAGAGAGGATGACTCCTTCGACAAGATAGCGTTGGCTGCGGCGCGCAAGTTAGACCCTGCTGTCGAACTGGGCGGGACGGTTCCCGTCGAGTCAACCCCGCCCAACTTCGGCCGTATCGCGGCTCAGACCGCCAAGCAGGTGATCCTCCAGCGACTTCGCGACGAGGAGCGCCGCATGGTCTTTGACGAGTACCACGAGCGCGAGGGCGAGCTTCTCCACGGCGTGGTACAGCGGATCGAGAACCGCTCCGTTTTCATAGATCTAGGCAAGGCCGAGGGCGTGATGGCCCCGACCGACCAGGTTCCGACCGAGCGCTACTATCCGGGTCAGAGGCTGCGCGTGTACCTGGTGGAGGTCCACGACAGCCATAAAGGTCCGCAGATCGTGGTCTCGCGCAACCATAAGATGATGCTGCGCCGCCTTTTCGAGCAGGAAGTCCCAGAGATCTTCAGTGGTGCCGTCGAGCTGAAAGCCATCGCCCGCGAGGCGGGAGCACGCTCGAAGGTAGCCGTTGCGGCCCGACAGGAGGGAATCGATCCTGTCGGCTCCTGCGTGGGCATGCGAGGTGTGCGGATACAAAACGTGGTGAACGAGCTCGGCGGCGAAAAGATTGACGTCGTCCAGTGGAGCCCCGACAGCGCGAGCTTTGTGGGCAACGCGCTCAGCCCTGCCCAGGTGCTCAGCGTTGACGTCAACGAGGATACCAAGACGGCAACGGTCGTGGTGCCAGAGCGCCAGCTCTCGCTTGCCATTGGCAAGGAGGGCCAGAACGCGCGCCTCGCTGCCAAACTCACCGGATGGCGCATCGATATAAAGGCGCTGGTTAGTGAGGTGCCGGCCCAGCCGCCATCAGAGCCATCGCGAAGTCAGGAGCCCGGGTTGCCTTCAACCCAGGCTGCTTCCTGATCCGGCCGTTACCGTCAATGCGTGGTGAACGGACCTACGAGCCTGGGTTGATGGCAACCCGGGCTGTGACACGCTAGGGGATTGTGGCTAAATGAAAGCCCATGCTCCACGACCTAAACACATACCGGCGCGTACCTGCATTGGGTGCGGACTCGTGGATCCCAAGCGCCAGATGGTGCGTGTGGTCCGCGATCCTGCTGGTTCGGTCGGCGTGGATCCCACCGGCAAGCGAGCCGGAAGGGGCGCCTACCTGCACAGGGACGCTTCCTGCTGGGACAAGGCTCTCCAGCGGTCCTCTCTGAGCCGAGCGCTGAAGACCGAGCTGAGCCAGGAAGACCGTGAAGAATTGATTCGATTCGGACGTTCCCTAGAGAGCGCGTCCGCAACTCACCCTGCTCCTGAAGCCGAAGGCAAGGAGTAGCGAGTGGCGAGTAGTGAGTAGTGAACAGCGAGTAGCGAGGGGGTTTCCCCCGCTTCCCGCTTCTGGCTTCTGACTTCTCGCTTGGTAAGGAGGAGCAGTCCATGAGTCCGAGACCGTTCAACAAACCTGGGGGAGCTAGAGGCAGACCAGGACAGGGCGGCCGGCCCGGTGGTGGCCGCCCAGGTGGATCCGGCAGACCCGGCGGCGGCCAGAGGAGGTCTTTCGACCATGCTGCCCCCGCTGCGACCGGCGCCGTTGCGGTGGCAGTCCCGGAAGAGCCGAAATCAGTTGAGCTGCCCGACGGGCTCGCTGTGAAGGATCTCGCCGAGCTCCTGAAGGTCAGCCCCGTCCAAATAATCAAGGAGTTGATGAAGAACGGCGTCATCGCCAACATCAACCAGCAGATCGATCGGGATGCGGCGACCGTGGTCGCCACCGATCTCGGCTTCGAGGTAACCGAGCCGGCTCCGGTCGAGCGTGTCGAGGCCGAGCCCCTTCAGATAGACATCGAGGAAGACAAGTCGCTCCTTCAGCCGCGCCCGCCCGTTGTCACCATCATGGGCCACGTCGATCACGGCAAGACCAGCTTGCTGGACGTGATACGGGAAAGTAACGTGACTGCTCGGGAGGCCGGCGGCATTACCCAGCACATTGGTGCCTACCAGGTGGAGCTGCACGGTCAGAAGATCACCTTCCTGGATACCCCGGGCCACGAGGCTTTCACAGCAATGCGTGCACGAGGCGCCCAGGCGACGGATATCGCGGTGTTGGTGGTCGCGGCGGACGACGGTGTGATGCCGCAGACTCGCGAGGCAATCGATCACGCGCGTGCCGCGAAGGTGCCGATAGTGGTCGCGATCAACAAGATCGACAAGGCCGATGCCAACCCAGACAGGGTCAAACAGCAGTTAGCCGAGATAGGAGTGGTTGCCGAGGAGTACGGTGGGGACACCATAGAGGTCCCCGTCTCAGCGCGCCGCAAGGAGGGCATCGACCGGTTGCTGGAGATGATCCTGCTTGTGGCGGAGATGGGCGAGTTCAAGGCAAACCCCAACCGGGCGGGCTCCGGCGTGGTGATCGAGGCGAAGCTGGACAAGGCACGCGGCCCCGTGGCCACGGTCCTCGTCAAATCCGGAACCCTGAAGGTCGGTGACGTCCTCGTCGCCGGTGGGAGCTACGGAAAGGTGAAGGCCATCTTCGACGAATCCGGCAAGCGGCTCCGCAAGGTGACCCCTTCCATGCCGGCCGAGGTGCTGGGCCTGAACGTCGTGCCTGTGGCCGGAGATGTCTGGAAGGTGATCGACGACGAGAAGGTTGCCCGCTCGATGGCCGCGGCCAGAACGGTCGAGCCGATGGTCGAGGTGGCCGTGCCGGTGACGCTGGACGACGTCTTCAGCAAGATCCAGGCTGGCCAGGTCAAGGAGCTGAACATCATCGTTAAGACCGACGTGCAGGGCTCGATGGAGCCGATCGTGGTTTCCCTCGGCAGGCTTCAGGTTGGAGATGTGAAAGCTCACGTCATTCACTCTGGGACAGGGAACATCACCGAGTCCGACGTGCAGTTGGCCGCGGCCTCGGGAGCCGTGATCATCGGTTTCAACACCCGTCCTGAGCCGGGCGCCAAGCTTCTGGCCGAGGAGAACAAAGTCGATATCCGGTTCTACGACGTGATATATAAGCTGGTCGAGGATGTCCAAAAGGCCCTCACCGGCTTGCTCGAGCCGACCTATTCGGAGGTGATCGACGGACATGCCGAGGTTCGTCAGGTCTTCAAAGTCGGCAAAGGCGATGCCGCGGCCGGACTCATGGTCACCGATGGAAAGGTGGCTAGAAACGACCACGTGCGGGTTCTTCGCGCCGGTGGTGTCGTATACGACGGCCGACTCTCCAGCTTGCGCCGCTTCAAGGAGGACGCTAGGGAGGTTGCCGCGGGCTACGAGTGCGGCATCCACATCGACGGCTTCAGCGGATATGAGGTCGGCGACATCCTGGAGTTCTACCGGATGGAGCGCGACAGCTAACGTATACATGAACAGACGTATCGAACGAGTTAACGCTCTGCTGACGGAGGAGATCGCGGATCTCCTCCGTCGAGAGATTCATGACCCGCGACTTAGCGCTATGGTCAGTGTGACCGGCGTGGAGACCAGCCCGGATCTACGCAACGCCACGGTGAGCGTGAGCGTGATGGGCACCGACGAGGAGGTGCAGCACGCCATGGCTGCGCTGCGCCATGCCGCTGGATTCCTCCGGCACGAACTGGGCACCAGGTTGCGCCTCCGCTATATCCCTGTGCTCACCTTCACACTCGACACATCGATCGAGAAGGGCGCTCGTATCTTGCGGCTCCTCAAAGAAATCGAGGATCAGACCTGAGTCGCTGTAGCCGCACCCTTCATGGGTGCGCGTCCTCGTGGGGTAAATTGAACACCAACTACCAATCAATCTTGCGTCCGCTGCTTCGAACGGCTAACAAGGTCGTGGTCACGTGCCACCACAACCCAGACGGCGACTCCCTGGCCTCTCTGCTGGCCCTCTCCACCTCACTGAGGCTCGCCAGGTGGGAGGTCAGCGCCATAACCCCGTCGCCTGTTCCCAGGAGCTATCGGTTTCTGCCAGGCTGGGACTCGGTGGAAGTCTATCGCCAGGATGAACCCGGTGCATCAGCGGATCCGGCCGCCAGGGCCTCGCTGCTAAGCGCGGACGTGATAATCTGCCTCGACTGCAGCGACCTGTCTAGGCTCAACTCCCTCTACACCGACAACGCTGAAAAGTTCGCGACCACACCCGTCGTCAACATAGACCATCACGTCAGCAACAGCCACTATGGTCAGTTGGACCTGGTGGATCCATCGGCGGGCTCCGTTTGCGAGTACTTGACGGGGATAATGGAGCAGGAGGATCTGCCATTCACCTTGGAGATCGCGAACGTCCTACTGGTCGGCATCGTCGCAGACACCCTGGGATTCAGAACTGGCTCCACGTCGGCGAACAGTCTTAGGGTGGCGGCGTCCCTGATCGAAATGGGGGCTTCCCTCTCCCGTGCCAGCGAGTCCATTTTCAACAACCGCTCCGTCCCCGCGCTCAAGCTGTGGGGCCGCGTCCTCAGCCTGGTGCAGGTGGATGGCCGGCTGGTGTGGGCGGCCGTTACGCAGAAGATGCTGGAAGAGTCCGGCGCAACCATGGAGGACGCCGATTCCCTGGTGGACTTCATCGCCGGTGTGCCGGGCACTAGCGGTGCGTTCATTTTCAGCGAGCAGGACGGCAAAATCCGCGTGAGCATGCGGACCTCTCGGAATCTCAACGCCGCCGCTATGGCTCAGTTCTTCGGGGGCGGAGGGCATCCGAGGGCCGCCGGCTGTACCCTGGATGGTCCCATGGCCGAAGCGGAAAAACTGGTTCTGGATGAGGCACGAAGACGGCTGAACGAGTCGGCGGCACTGAGTGAGCAGCGACAAGAGACCGACGCTTGAGGGGTTCCTCAACGTGTCCAAGCCCTACGGATGGACCTCCCACGATGTGGTCGGATTGGTCCGCCGTCTGGCAGGCTGCAGGCGCGTGGGCCATGGCGGAACCCTCGATCCGGCCGCTACGGGCGTTCTCGTGGTGGCTGTCGGCCGCGCGACCAGACTGATCGACTACATGGCCGGCCAGGACAAGAGCTACTGCGCGGATTTCGTGTTCGGTGCGGTCACCACGACTGACGACTCTGAGGGCACGGTCATCTATGCGCGCGACCCTGCTCATCTCAGCCTGGAGTCTGTGATTCCCGCTCTCACCGGCTTTCTGGGCGAGATCGATCAGATACCTCCCCAGTACTCCGCCGTGAAATTGGAAGGGCGGAAGGCGTACGAAATCGCGCGTAAGGGCGGCGAGGCAGATCTGAAGTCGCGGCACGTCACGATCAAGGGGCTGGCCGTCGTCGGCTGGGAGCCACCGATTTTGAGCGTCGTGGTCCGGTGCTCCAAGGGCACATACGTCCGAAGCCTCGCCAGGGATCTGGGTGAGCGGCTTGGCGTCGGTGCGCACCTGGGTGCGCTTGTGCGCCTTGCCTCGGGCCCGTTCGACTGCTCTGACTCCGTGGGTGTCGACGCGTTGCGGCTGGCGGCCGAATTCGGATACCTTGACCAGTTGATCTTCCCGCCGGATCTAGCGGTACGGCACCTGCCGGTCCTGGTCGTGGCCGGCCCGCACCTTGAGGACATGCTCGCCGGACGGCCCTGGGCAGTGCTCGATGCGGCAGCACCGCCCAATACTTGTCGCGTGTACTCGGGCGAAGGGGCCTTCCTTGGGCTGGCCCAGGCGACGGCCGAGCAGTGGCAGCCCAAGCTAGTGCTGTCCGACCTGCCAGGCAGGTCCAACCAGTCCGATGCCCCGGTAATCCTGGAGGCGCAGTGAGCCATAACTCGAATCGCTCAGGACGTGAGGCGGTGGCCACCATCGGCGTTTTCGACGGCGTCCATCTTGGCCACCAGGCTCTGATCCATCAGGTTATCACCCAGGCATCTCGACTGGGCGTCGAGAGCGTCTGCGTAACCTTTACTCCGCACCCGGAGGACGTGCTTCGTCCCCAGATCGAGATTGCCCATCTAGCGACCCTCGACGATCGCCTTGCACTGCTGAAGTCGCTGGGCATCTCCGAGGTGGCGCTTTTCGAGTTCACGCTCGCCCTCTCCCAACTCTCTCCCGAGGAGTTCATCGACCTGCTGCTGGCGCGGTTCCGGCTCCGGCAACTCTGGATAGGGAGCGACTTCGCCCTGGGGCGCGGCCGGAGTGGCAGCCCAGAGCGTTTGGCGGAAATAGGCGCGGAGAAGGGATTCACCGTCCATCAGTTCCCGCCTGTCGTGATCGAGGAACAGGTTATCAGTAGCTCGCGCATCCGGCAGGCGCTGGCCGGCGGGCACGTGGAAGAGGCGGGCCGGCTGCTGGGCCGGCTCTACCGGCTCACCGGTATCGTTGTCGATGGTGACCACCGGGGATCCACCCTCGGCTTTCCCACCGCTAACCTGTCGCTCCGAGAGCGGCTCTGCCTGCCGGCGGACGGCATCTATGCCGTCTGGGTCCGGATCGCTGGAGAGAAGGACGCGCACCCCGGCGCAGCCAGCATCGGCATTCGTCCGACGTTCGGCGCTGGCGAACGTCGTATCGAAGTCTACCTGATCGGATTTGACGGCGACCTTTACGGTCAGGACCTCTCCATGGAGTTCGTCGCTCGCTTGCGAGGCGAAGAGCGCTTCGACTCGACTCGCGCCCTCGTTGCCCAGATGATCGAGGACGTGAAAGCCACCAAGGCCATCCTTGGGAAAGAGGACTGAACCCAGTTTCTAAATCAGGACGTTGCCTGCTGGCAAGCTCCTGTGCTAGATTATGACTACTACCTCGATTCGATCTTCGCAGAGGTCTGTTCATTCCGTCAGCGATGCTGAGAGGGGCCGATGCCTTCGATCATTGCCGTATCCAATCAAAAGGGTGGTGTAGGCAAGACCACGACCACGGCCAACCTGGGTGCAGCCCTCTTCCAACTGGGGAACAGGGTTCTCCTGATCGACATGGATCCTCAGGCTAACCTAACGTCTTGCTATAGCTTGAACGGCCGGACCGATCCAAACGTGGCAGACGCGCTGCTCGACCGGAAGGTCCATCTCCCGATCCTCACGATCATGGAGAAGCCAAATGCACGACTCGACCTTGTCCCATCCTCGCTGTCCCTGGCGACGGCGGAGGCGGCCCTGATGAACAAGCTGGGCAGGGAACTTCGCCTGAGAGACCAACTGGCGACGGTCGCGCAATTCTACGACTTCGTTTTGATCGATACGCCGCCATCCCTGGGCTTGCTTACCATCAACGCGCTGGTCGCCGCGGACAAGGTCGTGATTCCAACTGAAGCACGGCTGTTCTCTTTGCAGGGCCTTCAGATGCTTCAGGACAGCATTGAGGAGATCTTATTCCTCAATCCTAAGTTGAAGGTGCTTGGGGTGCTACTCAGCAAGGTTGACCGCCGGTTGAAAGAGGAGCGCACAGTAAGCAATTACCTGAAGGATCGTTGGGGTGCACTGATATTCGAGACTGAGGTTGGCACCAACAGCAAGATACTGGAGGCCGCCTCGTCTGGTACCTCCGTGTTCAACTACGCCGGGGCCGAGAAGGCCGTTGAGGCATACCTGGGTCTGGCAAGGGAGGTGTTGGCTCGTGGCTAAGCTACGCGGAGGCTTCGATCCAGACCGAGTGGGCGATCCGGGCAGGATCTCACCTGTGGTAGGCAAGATAGTGTCGAGCGAGATCGAGGCCGAAGCCAAGGGCTTCACCGAGATCAAGATTGTGGGCGTAGGCGGCGGTGGCAACAATGCGCTGAACCGCATGATCGAGGCCGGAATCCGTGGAGTTGACTTCGTAGCGGTCAATACGGACGCGCAGGCCCTGGACAAATCCCACGCCATGCACAAGATCGCCATTGGCGGCAGGAGCATGAAGCGTCTTGGCGCGGGCGGAGATCCCATGATGGGCGAGCGTGCCGCGGAGATCAACCGCGATCAACTCGAAGAGATGCTTTCCGGGGCCGATATGGTGTTCATCACCGCCGGCATGGGTGGCGGCACGGGCACGGGAGCATCCCCAGTCATCGCCGAAATCTCCAAGCGTAACCGATCTCTCACAGTGGCTGTCGTTACTATGCCCTTCACCTTCGAGGGGCGGCACCGTCGCGCGGTCGCCGAGCAGGGCCTTCAGTTGCTCACGGAACGAGTGGATGCCATCATAGCCATCCCAAACGACCGGCTGCTCGCCATGGCTGGAAAGAGGATGAGCCTCGTGGAGTCCTTCAGACTTGCCGACAACATCTTGCGACAGGGCGTCCAGGGAATATCAGACCTGATCACCGTGACAGGTCTGATCAATTTGGACTTCGCCGACGTCAAGAGCGTAATGAGCGGAGCCGGCACCGCACTCATGGCCATCGGCGAGGCTAAGGGGCCTACGCGTGCCATGCAGGCGGCTCAAATGGCAATCGCGAGTCCGCTGTTGGACGTGTCGGTCGATGGGGCCACGGGTGTGTTGATCAACGTGACCGGCGGGCCGGACATGAGTCTTATAGAAGTTAGTGAGGCTGCCGGACTGATCAAGGACGCGGCAAGCCCGGATGCGAATATAATCGTTGGCGCCGTTATAAATCCCAAGGTGCAGAGTGAACTTCAGGTCACCCTGATCGCCACGGGCTTCGGTGGTTCAGAGGTTAGGAAGCCCGCGATCAAGGTGAGTGATGTCTTCGCGAAACTGGACAATTCAAATACCGCCCTGCCTCCAACCTTCGAACCGCCTCGCCCGAAATCTCCCGGCACGATCGATCCGCAGGATCTTGATATGCCTGCTTTCTTGCGCCGGAAGCGAGTCGAGTAGGCCCTCACACCTGGAAGTGGGCGCCCGTGAGTCCGGGCGCCCAACGAAGCACTCGCGGGAGTCCCCACACCCATCGGAACCAGGGGTGCCGGGACTCCCGCTCGCCTTCGACCTCTAGTACTTTCTTCTCATTGCCGCCCCACCTGCCGTGTTTCATGCTGTCCACGGCCCGCCTGGTAGTTGCCCGGTGCACGCGCTCGACCCTGCGACTCTCGTCGAGGCTGGCCTTGGAGATGGGGGATATGCGTATCGGCAAGCTATTCGGAGCTAGTCGCGGACAGTCTTTCGTGGAATTGGCGATATCGCTTCCACTCGTGATGATGCTGATCATGGGAGTCATCGACTTCGGGTGGGTGCTGTATGCCCAGATTCAAGTCGCCTCGGCCAGCTACGAGGGAGCAAGGGCTGGCGCAATGTTCTCTGGGGGGGATATTACGCAGCTCACGTCGACAAACGATGTGGCTAGGGCGCAGGCCGTGATGAACGCGATCTACGATCCGACTGGGACTCCCTCGACCAACACCCTGGGTATGTTGAATGCGGCCGATACCAACAACTTCAATGTCGCCGCCGATGTGCAGATCTCCACTCCCGATCCCGCCACCGATCCCTCCAACACCACCAGGGTGGGGCAGCAGCTGTGGGTGACGGTGACCTTCCACCAACCGATCTGGTTCACAGTCCTCCCGGGCATCAGCAACGGGAGGATCAACGTGAGTACTACGACGAAGGTGAGGATTCAGTAGATGGGCTGGATGCGCCGGATTCTAGGCGCTCGACCTAGATCTCAGCGAGGGCAG
The DNA here is from genome assembly GCA_021788565.1 of Chloroflexota bacterium. The sequence goes on along the minus strand of JAJYKO010000002.1, from coordinate 973 downwards.
GCCATCGTGGAGCTCGCCTTCACCTTTCCTGTGGTGTTCGCCATGATCGTGTCCGTACTCGAACTGGGCTTCGCTTTCAACGCATACACTACCGTGGTTGACGCCGCGAGGAATGGTGCCAGAGCCGGCGCGGTATATCTCTACAACCCAAACTTCAGCCAGGATGCAAACAAGGCAAACCGCGAAGACGGGGTGGGAGACTTGATGGATCCTCCATATCTTGCTCCATATCAGGACAACGTCCAGGCAACCGTCGACAGAACCATGGCGGGGACGCTTAGAAGCGGCCTGAGCTACGACGTAAACATCACCTACACCCCACCATATCCCTACGTTCCAGACACGGGCGAAGGCGACCTCATCAACGTTCTCGTGGTGTATCACTACCGGCCCCTGACGGGAGTCTTCGGCAATTGGACGATCGACCTCAAGGGCCAATCGTCTGATCGGATGGAGTGAGGAGGTGGCCCGTGGGTAGGTGGCCGAAAATGAAGACTGGTGGGTCCAGTGAAGAGGGCCAGATCCTGATAATCGTGGCTACTGCCTTCTTGTTCGTCCTCGTCGGTGCCGCGGCAATGACCATCGACCTGGGCAACGGGATGCTGCACCAGAGGCGGCTCCAGAATACTACGGATGCGGCGGCCGTGGCCGCCGCCGCGGAATTGTCGCGAGGCAGCAGTACTAGCACCGCAATCTCGGTGGCCGCCAACGTTGTCTCCACCAACACGAATGGCGCCGTCACTTTGCCCGCGACGAACACGGGTTCCGGCGTCAATCTTACCAACGGCATCGAGATCAGCGGTGGTGACGTGAGGGTGGCGCTGCAAACCCAGGTGCAGACATTTCTGGCGGGCGTCATAGGGGTCAAGACAATCACCGTCGGCGCTCGCTCCAAGGCCGGAGAGCGCTACCAGGGCTTGTTGCCGGTCGCGGTGAAGCGCTTCTCTGACGGTGATACCTCGCAGCCCATCTC
>JAJYKO010000546.1 GCA_021788565.1 Chloroflexota bacterium | reverse complement strand
TGCCGAACGGCGCGAGGGTATTCAATGCGCTGGGTCAGGAAGTTCAGCCGCAGAGGCCCAACCAGATCCTTCTGGAGCGGAGCCAGCTTCCGGTCCTGGCCGGACCGGCGAGGATAGTAGTGACTCGGTAACCAAGGCTCTATGACCTAGTTTCTCGCGGCCGGCCGCTGGCTTCACGAGCGGTCCACGAAGCTGCTTGGCCAGGCCGCGGCGAGGGGATGTCGAGAACCGCCGTCTCAGGATTCCAGCAGTACGCAGTGGCGCGGGTCAACGGCCAGGAACGCCTGACTGCCCTCCTCAATCGGTTCCGTGGCCGAGCTTCGGACCACCAATTGCCTGCCATCCCAATCGACGCCGTACTGAGTGAAATCGCCCTGGAAGATGCTCCGGCGAATTCGCACGGGCCAAACATTCACCTGGTCCGGCGACCAATCATTGCCGAGGTGCATGTGGACTGTCCGCACAGAGAAAGTGCCGTCGGCGCCAGCCTTCCGGCCGTAGGCCATGCCGTAGATGAGGCTCCCGGCCGCTGTCTCCAGGGCTATCAGTCCGTCGCGCTGTAGGTCGGGACGGAGTTTGCCCTGGATCAGGTTGGCGGACCCGACGAAGTCTGCGACGAAGGCGTTGCGTGGCCGATTGTAGATCTCGCCAGGCGTGCCCATCTGCTCGATCTCCCCACCATGCATAACCACAATGCGGTCGGAGATCGCCAGCGCCTCCTCCAGATCATGAGTTACGTACAACGACGTGATACCGATCCGACGCTGCAGTTCCTTGATCTCAAGCCTCATCTCGGCGCGAAGCTTCGCGTCCAGGTTCGAGAGTGGCTCATCGAAGAGCAGCACAGCGGGAGAAAACACGAAGGCTCGAGCCAAAGCTACCCGCTGTTGCTGCCCACCCGACAGTTTCGACGCGCCCCTCCTGGCATAGTCGGCCATTTGGACCAGATCCAGTGCCCAGAGAACCTTCTCCTCAATCTCTTTCTGACTTAAGTGACGGACCCGCAGTCCGTAGGCCACGTTGTCGAAAACGGTCATGTGGGGCCAGATTGCGTAGGACTGGAACACCATGGAAAGGCCACGCTTCTCGGGCTGAATGTTTATCCTCTTGGGCGAAGAGTAGACGGTGTGGCCGTCTATGCGGATCTCACCAGAGGTAGGCTGCTCCAGTCCGGCGATCGCCCTCAACATGGTCGTCTTACCACATCCCGATGGGCCGAGAAGGGTCAGGTGCTCACCCGCTCGGACCGAGAAGCTGATGCCATTCACTGCCGTAACATTGCCGTACTTGACGACGATGTTGTCTACCTCTATATACCTGTCGCGGGAAACGGCCTCGGACTGCGACAGGGTCCCACTCATGCTCGCTGGCTGCTGAATTGGCACGGCTCTCCTCCTCTGGAAAGAGTCACTCGCCTCCGAACTGAGAAACGCGACGCGTGAACGCGATTAGAGGCAGTAGCGCAACGAATATCGCCAGGGTTTGAATCAGGGCCATGGCGGCCGTGAGCTCCGAGCTGGTAGCGAACCACGAGTCCACGATTGCCGGAGTGATTACCTTGGCATTGGGCCCCGTCAACATGATCGAGGCACCCAACTCGCGCACGCTGGCTATGAACAGCAGCAACCAGGCAGCCAGTAAGCCAGGGCGCATGAGCGGCATCGTGACCGTTCTGATCCTGTAGCCCCATGAAGCACCACACATCTGGGCCGACTCTTCCAGGCTCTTATCCAGTTGCAGCATCACCCCGGCGATGGTACGGACGCCCAGAGGCAGGAACACAGTAAGATAGGCCAGAAATAGCAGCCAGAGGGTCCCGTAGATCGGGATTGGGAAGATGAGCCACGCCCACATCATTCCAAAGGCAAACACCAGCCTTGGAACGGACTGGGGAAACATCACCACGTACTCTATGATACCGCTGCCCGGGACCCGTGATCTGTAGATGATCCAGGAGAGAAGCCCCATCACCACGATACCCACCGTGGCCACGGCGACTCCCAGGAAGAGGCTGTTCCAAAGTGCCGACCTGACGGCGTCCAACGATAACGCCTGCTCGAAGTTGGCGAGAGTCCAGTTGTTGGGTGCCGGCAGCGCGACCGCGAGCTTCTGAAGCGAGGCGAACAACAGGGTAACGATCGGCAGTACCACGGCGATGAACAGGTAGATCACGCATATAGCGAACAGCACCCACGCGGAACGCCCGATATTCATGACGCGCGGCCTGAAAGCCTTGCCCGTGATCGTAACGTAGCTGCCAGCCGATACGATGCGACGGTAGATGTACAGGCTGAGCCACATGATCAAGAAGAGGGAGACGCCCATGGCCGCCGCCAGAGGAAACTGGGGAGGGTACTGGCTGACCAACTGGTACATCGCAGTGGTGATCACGTAGAACCGGTTTGGAAGCCCGAGCACGAGGGCGGCGGAGAAAGAGCCCAGCATTTCCGCGAAGACAAACACCCCCGCGCCCAGAACCCCTGGGAGCACCAGAGGGAGGGTCACCTTAAGCATTGTTCGGATTTTCCCTGCTCCCAGCACCTGCGAGCCTTCTTCCAGAGAGGGGTCCATCGACTTCATCACCGCGCCGATCATGACGAAGGCAACCGATCCCTCGAAGAGGGCCATGACCCAGGCGATGCCCCACGGGGTATTGATATCCACGATATGCCCCTGGCCACCCGCGGCCCGCCAGAGCTGATTGACGAATCCCGCGTTAGGTGCCCCGATAAAGTTCCAGGCGAGCGCGCCCATCAAGGGGGTCACGTAGTACGGCATGGCCATCATCTGCTCGAAGATCGCTCGCCCCGACACGTTGGTTCGAGACAGGATCCACCCCATCACGAAGCCGATCACCAGGGCCATCACAGTTGCCAGGGCAGCTACCAGCAGGGTGTTCTGGATGATGTTCAGGTGGTCGAAAATACCGGCAAAGTTGGCGAGACCATACTCCTTGGGCGGCCTCGTCTGGGAATCGCCCACATTGAGCGAGGCCTGAAGCAGGAAGAACACGGGGTACAACACGATACCCGCGGAAAACAGCCCGACCACTATGCTAATGAACTTCTGGCCTCCCAGGTTGGGCAGTACCAGCCTGAACGGTTTCATGACCGCGATCACCCCCGAGACCGATTCGGAGTGCCGGGGTTAGCGCCGACTGCCGGGACGGCGTCCCGGGCAGCTCTCAGCCCCTGCACTCCGAACTATTCGCGTTCTCTATAGACCCAGGATAGTGTTCCACTCCTTGATGAAGACAGGCTGCTGGCTGGTGTAATCAGCCCAGTCCGTGGGGAACAGCAGCTTGAAGTCGCTCAGCTTCTTGCCGTTGGCCAGGGGTGGGGCGTCGGTGCGAAGCGAGGGATAGACCAGCAGCGGGTCATTGGTGTAAACCGCCTGACCTCGCGGGGACATGGCCCAGTCGATGAACAGCTTGGCGGCCTCCGGGTGTGGCGCCTTGGTCACCACCCCCAGGGAAATCGGCGTGGTGGGAAGGCCATCCGGCGGGACCACCCACTCTATGTCCGCGCCCTTGGCCTTGTACAGGGCGTAGCCGGCGTACTCGGCGATACCAGTTATCTTGTCGTCGCCCTTTGAAAGGCGATCGAAGAGCTGCGCACGGGAGTCGAAGCCCTTGGGCTTCAACTTACCAAAATCCTTCCAGAAGTCGTTGCCGTAGAGCTTCCGCATTTCGTACCACTCAACAACCTGCATCCCGGAAGACGCCTGCTTCATGCTGATGGCACCTGTCCACTTGGGATCGAGAATGTCCTTCCAGACCTTCGGCGCGTCCGCAGCTGTCACTAGCTTCGTGTTGTAGCCAATCCCCGCGAACGTGACTCCACCCCAGAAGTAGCTGCCGACGGGGTTGCTCAAGTACTCTGGTTTGTAGGCGCTCGCCTCTGGCGAGACGTACTGTTCCCAGCCGCCCTTCTTCTGGAAATCGAGCGCGGGAGCGACGTCGGAGAGCTGCAAGACGTCGCACTGATAGGTGCCGGCCGAGCGCTCCGCCGTGATCTTGGAGTAGAGGGCGCCGGTCTGCAGGCGAACGTAGCTAGTGTTGATCTTGGGGAAGTCCTTTTTGAAGGCGTTGAGCAGCGCGGCAATGGCGGCCTCACCATCGTGCCCGTAATAGGCGAGCTGCCCTTCCTGCTCTGCCTTCGCCACATCGGCGTTAGTCTGGAAGTCGAGGACCTTGGTCGGGGCCTTGCCGGCCGCGGCCGGGGCGCTGGTCGCCGCGGGTGCAGCAGCGGCCTGCGTAGGGGCCGGCGCTTTTGGCGCGGCCGCTGGTGCCGCCGTCGGCGCCGCGGGTGCGCCGGACGAGCAGGCTGCCGCAGCGGCGCCGGCAACCAGCACGAAGCCGGCTCCCAGCAACCCTCGGCGGGTGATCTTGCGCTTCAACAGATCAGACATTCCCTAACTACCTCCTCCTAACATCTCCATGGGCGGCACACGTGTCTGGGCTCTCAAGTCGCCATTATCCGCGAGCTTCCTGTGAGCCGCCCGCCCATTTTCCATCACTCGCCGAACGCGTTGCTCGTATCGGACGAGTGCGAGGAAAAGCCGGTTGCTACAGGGAGCCGAAGACCAAGGGACGCGCAGGATTGGCTCAGAGGCCCGTCTGCGCCTCTGAAAAGAATGGCCCAGGGGTATCTCGCACCTCGGGACTCGGCCTTCCGTATCCCGGATACGAGCGGTATGTTCCATACTTACGTATGCAAAGTCAAGTGCTTGATCACGCTAAGGATCGCGGCGCCTGAGTCAGCTGTCTGTATGGTGCGCTGGCGGTGACGATGTTGACATGCTCTGTTCGTACGGTGAGCGTGATTGTACACAACTTGTATGCTGTAGTCAACACGCTGATATGAGCCCGAATCGAGGTATCAGTCGGGTTTCCCGTTGATCGCGACCACTTTTCCGGGGGATTGCTCC
>JAJYKO010000545.1 GCA_021788565.1 Chloroflexota bacterium | reverse complement strand
AGCTACGCCAATTGGTGTTTGTTGGGGCGGGCCGGCAGGGCCGCCGGCCCCTACAGACATCGCCAAGCCTTCTCAGTACGACCGGCCGAACACGACTCGCTGCTTGGAGGGCATCCCGCACCACACGCAGGAGCCCTCTTCCGGCTCAACGTCGAGTGGAATGTTCCGGATGGTGGCCGCCGTCTCATCTTTAATCCTGGCCTCGCACTCTGGGCTACCGCACCAGCCAGCCAACAGGAATCGGCTCTGAGCTCGCCTTCCGCCCTCTGATTCCACGACAATTTCGCGCTTGAACTCATCCCAATTGTTCACCACGAGGGTCCGCTCTGCCATGAATTGTCGCGCCTTCTCGAACATGTCCTGCTGGATCTGAGTCAGCAGAGCTGCCACCCTGGACTGCACGTCCGCCAGCGGAACGATCTCCTTCGCCCTGTTGTCCCTGCGAACGAGCACCACCTGCTGACTACGAACGTCCCTCGGCCCGACCTCAAGGCGGATGGGCACGCCGCGCATCTCCCACTCGTTGTACTTCCAGCCGACTGTGTGTTGATCGTCCCAATCCACCTGGAAACGGACGCCGGCCAGCGCGTCTTTCAGCCGATCCACGAAGGCGGCGACGTCCTCCTTTTCGGAGTCCTTCCTCCAGATTGGGATCACCACGGCCTGGGTGGGCGCGACCTTCGGGGGCATGAGGAGCCCAGCATCGTCGCCGTGGACCATGATTATCGCCCCGATCAAGCGGGTCGATACTCCCCAGCTGGTCTGCCAGGCGAACTTGCGCTCTCCATCCATGTCCTGGAATGTGATGTCGAACACCTTGGCGAAGTGCTGTCCGAGATTGTGTGACGTTCCTGCCTGGAGGGCCTTGCCGTCGCCCATCATCGCTTCGATGGAGTAGGTTGTCTCGGCTCCCTTGAACTTCTCGGCTTCGGACTTTCGTCCCGCCATCACGGGAATTGCCAGGTCCTCCTCCACGAAGTCCTTGTAGACCTTCAATATCTTCAGCGTCTCTTCCTCGGCTTCATCCTGGGTTCGGTGGACGGTATGTCCCTCCTGCCAGAGGAACTCGGTGGTGCGAAGGAACAGGCGGGTCACCTTCTCCCAGCGCATTACGTTGCACCACTGGTTGATCAGAATGGGGAGGTCTCGCCACGATTGCACCCATCTGGAGTACATCATGCCGATGATCGCCTCGGAGGTCGGGCGGATCGCGAGCCGCTCCTCCAGTTTCTCGTTTCCGCCCTGCGTCACCCAGGCGACCTCGGGTGCGAAGCCCGCCACGTGCTCGGCTTCCCTGGCCAGGAAGCTCTCGGGGATCAGCAGCGGGAAGTACGCATTCGTGTGGCCGGTTGCCTTGAATCGCGCGTCGAGCAGACCCTGCATGTGTTCCCACAGGGAGTACCCGTAAGGTCGAATCACCATGCAGCCACGAACCGGCGCGTAGTCGGCGAGCTGCGCCTTCAGGATCACCTCGGTGTACCAGCGCGAGTAGTCGTCGCTCTTATCGGTAAGCTCTTCTACGTATGTTTCCTGTTCGGACATCTTCTCCCTCTGCGCATAGCAATTAGCAATTAGCGACTAGCGATTAGCCGTGGGTTAAGAAGGCTATTGCTGCTCGCTAATCTCTAACTGCTAATTCCTAATTGCTCATAGCTTATTGAGTATAGCACGCGGCCGGTGTTAGTCCTGCAGGCCGCTTATCAGCCCCGCGTACTTGTCTTGTAGGGCTCGCGCGGCCTCGGACGACGTGGATTCGGCGATAACGTGGAAGAGCGGGCGGTCGGGATCCGGTAGGACGAGGACCCACTCTTCCCCCAGGTCGATCTTGATTCCGTCGATCTGCTTGGTTTGGCCGTCGCGATACTGCTCGTGAAGGATACGCATTATCCTTCCCTTGCGCTCCCAGGGACAGGCGACCTTGGTGGCGGTCATGTAGTACGGCGGTAACGCGCTGACCACGTCCGCGAGGGTGGTACCATTTGCCGCCAGAAGCCCCATAAGCTGCGCAGTCGCGAACATTCCGTCGAAGGCAGGCTGGAAGGCTGGGAAGATAAAGCCGCCCTCGCCGTCCCCCACCATCGCCACGTGTTCCCTGGCAGCGACCTCGGCCATCGACCGCGGGTTGACTCGGGTCCTCAGCACTTTGCCGCCGTGTCGCGCCGCCAGGTCGTCGATCAGCTTCGAGGCCGACACCGGCACAGCTACCGTCGAGCCCACCCTGGTCCTGAAGACGAGGTCCGCGGCCGCGGCCAGAGCGGTCATGCCCGCGAGGATCCGTCCACGACCCGTCACAAGCCCGACCCTCTCGCCGCCGACGTCGATGCGGACGCCCATCGTCGCTCTCAGGGCCGAGGAGATAGAGGCGCACTGATTGAGGGCGAACTCGTGCTCCTCCGGAGAGGTCATGGTTCTGGTCTCTTCGGTGGTGGAGTTGAGGTCGACGACCCTGGCTCCCTGCTGACGAAGAATCGGTGACAAAATGGCTGAAGAGGTCCCATTGCTGTAGTCTATGACAACGCTGGCGCTTTCGGGCAGTACGGGGAAGGAGCCCTTCTTGAGCGCCTCGGTGAAGCCTTGAGCGTAGCTTTCCACGACGTTCGGCTGGTAATAGATCAGCCCGACATCGTCCAGATACACCCTGCGGAAGTCCTCGCGGAAGAAGGTGTTCTCCACCTTCCTCTCCGTCGGTTTGCTAATGTCCAAGCCGTTGTGGTCGAAGAACTTGATGTCCACTACCCGGTTGTCGTATGGCGAAAGGCGAACGTCCACGCATGCCTGGGCTTCGGACACACGGGTCACATACCTCGCGACAGGAATGGGAACGGTGGTGAGGTCTGACACATTCACGCCGGCAGAGGGCAGGCCGGAAATGATTGCTCGCTTGATCATCCGTGGGGTGCGGTTAGGGTCGCGGTTCACCATGACCACCGAGCCCTTGGGCAGGGTTGCGCCGTAGGCCGCACCGAGCTTCGCCGCGAACTCCGGCGTCAGATCGATGTTGACCAGCCCGGTCACTCCGTAGCGACCGAAGAGCACCCTGCGACCCTGCGCGCCCCAGATGATGCTGGTGGCGACTGTCGCCCCCGTCTCGATCTCCTTGTTGGGCCATATCTTGACGTTCGGCTGGATAATGGCCGCGTCCCGCACCACTGTGTTGTCCCCAATCACAGCGCCCTCGAAGATCACGGCCTTGCTCTGGATGTTGCACTGCTTGCCCACGATTGCGCCGTGCAGTTCAGCCCGTTCCCCCAGGTAGCTGTTGTTCCAGACGATGCTGCGCACGACATGGCACCGGCTGTCCACAATGGAGTACTCGCCGATCACACTTGGCCCGTGAACAACCGCCCCGGACTTCACCTTGGCCTCTCGTCCCAGGAAAACGGGGCCGTACATCTGGGCGTCAGGCGAGAGCTCCGCGCCTTCCTCGGCCCACACCCCTCCGCCCAGGTGCTTACCAGGAAGGGGCACAGCCACCTTTCCGCTCAACAGATCGGCGTTTGCCCTCATGTACTCCTGGAGACTGCCCACATCGCACCAGTATCCCGGCGCGATGAAGCCGAACAACGGGTCGCCTCGCTTCAACATCAGCGGGAAAAGCTCCTGGCTGAAGTCGTAGACCTTGTCTGGCTCAAAGTAATCGAGCACCTCCGGTTCCAGCACGTAGATGCCGGTGTTCACCGTGTCGCTGAAAACCTCTCCCCAGCTTGGTTTCTCCAAGAACTGTACGATCGCGCCGTCCTCACGAGTGATGATGACGCCGTACTCGAGCGGGTTTGGTACTCGATAAAGGGTGAGCGTGGCCAGCGCCTTTCGTTCCTTGTGAAACTTGACGATCTCCGTGAGGTCGAAATCGGTCAACGCGTCGGCGCTGATGACGAGGAAGGTGTCGGTCAACTGCTTCTGCGCCAGCTTGACACTGCCCGCGGTTCCCAGCGGTGTTTGCTCGACCGAATACGTGATCTTCATGCCGAGCTGGCTGCCGTCGCCGAAGTAGTCCTGGATCATCGAAGCAAGGTACTGAACTGTGACCACAACCTCGGTGATGCCGTGTCGTTTCAGCAGGTCGAGGTTGTGTTGCATGACGGGCTTGGTAACCAGGGGAACCATCGGCTTTGGACGGCCCAGGGTAAGCGGCCTGAGTCGCGAACCCTCTCCTCCTGCCATCACCACAGCTTTCATAGCGGCCTCCTGCCTTGGCGCCAGGCGCCACGCAAACTCCACCTGTCAATTGTACCCAAGCACACTACCAGCAGCAAGGAACCACAAACTTGGTGGACAGGGCTTTCTCATTGTCACCCTGATCGGAGCGAAGGGTCTCTCCTGCGGAGCCTACCGCTCGCGTGACGACGCTGCAGAGATTCCTCGCTTCGCTCGGAATGACAGCCGTGAGCGACTTTGAGAAGGCCCTCAACTTGGTGGAAGACCCATCGAGGCGCCGCTCGTTATAATAAGGCGTATCCAACGGAGCTGGGGGTGGCGAATGGGAGTGTCAGGAGTGGCGGCTGCCGTGGCGGCTGGGGAAGCACCGTGGCCATGCTGGATCGAGGTGGACCTGGACGCCATTGCGCACAACGCCGGCTCCTTTCGTGACCTGGTGGGAACGTCGTGCCGTATCATGGCTGTGGTCAAGGCCGAGGCGTACGGTCATGGAGCCGTCGCCGTGGCCGCCGCCGCACTGCGGGCCGGCGCTTCTTCGTTGGCCGTCGCCAGGGTTCGGGAGGGAATGCGGCTGCGGGACGCCGGCATCGAGGCGCCGATCCTGGTCCTCGGGCCCATTCCCAGCCGCGAGGTTTCGGCCGCCGTGGAGGGGGGCCTGTGTCCCACGCTGGTCGACCCTGCCCTGGCTCGCGAATTCTCCGAGGCGGCCGTCGCCGCGGGCAAGGAGGTGGCTGCCCACGTCAAGCTGGATACCGGCATCAGCAGGTACGGCGTCC
>JAJYKO010000544.1 GCA_021788565.1 Chloroflexota bacterium | reverse complement strand
CGGAGGCGATGCTACCTATGCCTACCATGAAGCGCGACATCCTCATCTGCGGAGTACAGTTCGACTCCGAGCTGAAGTCCGGCGCTATGTCCGTCCTGGACCTGGCTCCCATAGCCGTAAAGCACGGGGCACAGGGCGTGGAGTACCGCGAAGTCTACTGGAGGGACAAATCGAAGGAACTCCCAGCGCTCCGAGAGCAACTCGATTCCATGGGCCTCACGCGGACATACGCCACTTTCACCACCCTCTTCAACAGAGACACCGCCAAGCAGAACCAGCTGCTGCAGGACCTCGAGGACGCCCACGCCATCGGCGCCCCACTTATGCGCGTGTTTAGGGGAGACCCGCCCAGCGACATGCCCCAGGACCGGCCCATCCTGGACGCGGCCCGATCGGTAATCGACCGCGCAGCCCAGTACGGAATGCAGCTGGCTCTGGAGAACCACATCGGCGCGTTCGGGAGCCATATGAACGACGTCAAAGGCACCATAGACAGGCTGCAATCTCCTACCCTTGGCGTCAACATCGACACATCCAACTATGTCATCAATCGCCAGAACCCGGTGGAAGCGGTGCATCTCCTCGCCCCCTGGATCATCTACACACATCTGAAGGACGCCCGCGATACCGCGGAAGGAATGAGGGCGACCTACCTGGGCAACGGGATGATCCCCCTCGGCGAGATCGTAGCCGCCCTGGACCAGACAGGCAGCAATTTCCCCTTCACCTTCGAGTTCGGCGGAGAAGGCGACCCCGAGGGCGCCATAGCCAAGAGTATGGCCTACCTGAAGGCGCTGTGACGCAAGGGGTCAGGGATCAAGGGTCCAAGCTCGGCACGAGAGCGGGGACTCGAGAACGTCGTCGCCTGGAAAAGCAAGGGGCACCCTGCCTCATCACTGACCACTGCCCTCATCCCTGACCCTTCTCGCCGGCTCACGGGCATCGCCGCAGTCCTGGGAGCAGTCCTTATCTGGGGGCTAAGCTTCGTGCCAAGTAAAGTCGCCCTCCTTGAGATGGGGCCTTTCACCCTGGCGGAACTGCGCTTCTGCATCGCGCTGGCAGTCCTGCTTCCGACCGTTTCTCGATCGGTTCTGCGCCCCGGCGAACTGCGGAGGCTTCCCCGCCGCACCCTCGCGGCCATGGGCTTCACCGGAGTAGCCGTATACTTCGACTTCCGGAACCTGGGGCTAGCCCGCACATCAGCCACCGAAGCGGCCTCATCTCCGCGTCAGTCCCCGCGGTGACCGCTGGCCCGTCCGTCCTCGTGATACACGAGAGGCTCCGACTCCCGCGGCTTCTAAACCAAAGCCGAGGTCAAACCCGCGGGGTCTCTAGGGATCAACGCACGTCAGTACAAGGCCACGAGCCAAAGACCCCGCGGGTTTCGTCGCTTCGCTTTAGGAATAATTGGCTCGATGGTTGGAGTCGCCGTCATGATCCTCGGAAGCTCGACCACCCAGAGTGGCTCGCTGGTAGGCGAAAGGATAGACAGGATAGCTAACGGTATAGCTACCCTATCCTCCTGCATCCTGCCCGACCCGTTGACAGCGTTCTTTCCCTCACCCACTCGCCCCCTCGCCCTGTCTCTCGTCGTGGTACACCCTTTGCCATCCCTCAACGGAGGTATGGGCACATGGATATCTTTGAGCGACTCGGCGTCGAAGAGAGAAGGGTCAGACATGATCTCTCCACCCTCGATTGGGAGGGAGGTCTGACCACCACGGACATATTGGAGGAGCTCCCAGCCCTCCCGAGAGACCTCTTCAGCGACCTGGAGGACGGAGCCATCTTCCACAACCCCGGCGAAGTCATCGCCTCGATACGTGGCGAAGTGGATAGAGACGCGGAGGACATTCCGGTCGAGGGGGCCACCTCCCTGGGCGGGCCAGCCGGCTACGCGCCATCGCCTACCGGCAGACTACTGACACCCCCATCCACCTCTCATGGCATCGGTTCGGGCACGGACACTGGGGACACCGGCGGAGGCAATACCGCCGCAACCAGCTGGGGCCATCCCGGCACCACGTTCGGAGAAGAGGCCGCGGAAGAGGAACAAGAAGAAGAGAAAAACGCGCCCGAAGAGTACCTGGACGACCTGCCATGACAGAATGAGTGGGCGAGAGGGGTAGGCGGAGGCGGGAGATGGAACGAAACAGGATGGACAAGAGGTAGAAGGATAGACAGGATGGTCCACCGGCACACGCCATCTATCCTTTCCATCCTTACCCATCCTGTGGGTCCTGTTCGGTAACCCCGTCCCCTCCCGTCGCCCACTCTCCTCCCTTCCGTCCACTTCCCAGTCGATCCGTCCCCTATCCGCCTTCCGTGCCAATGGAATGCGTCCAAAGTCCTATTGACGCCGCCCATGCAAATTGCTATATTCTCTATTGCAAATCGCAATATAGGAGAAGTGATGAGGCTGGCAGAGAAGCTCAAGCATCTGAGGTTCGTGGAGGGGACCCATCGGGGCCTGGGTAGGCCGATGACCAAGGCCGAGGTCATCCGTGCTATGCACGACGAGTTGCGTGAGGGCATCAGCCACCCCTACCTGTGCCAGCTCGAGGGCGGCTCCCGCGAGCACATGACGGCCCACACCCGCGACCTGCTGGCTCGCTTCTTCAAGGTACTGCCAGGCTACCTTGTGGACGACCTGGAAGGGTTTGAGGTATCGCTGCAAACGGAGCTTCGGACGGGAAAAGACGGGCTCCAGAGCTGGTTCGCCGCCCAGGCCGAGGGCCTCAGAGACGAGCCGTTTCTGGCCCACGTGATGTTCAAGCTCTCCAGGACTGAAACCCCAGAGCGGTTCGTGGAGCTGCTGGATCGGTTGCTGGAACTGCCGCCTTCGGCCCTGGACAGAATCGCAGAGTCGATTCAGCGTGAGGAAGCCGCGCAATAGAGAGGGGCAAGACCATGGCCAACCAGGAGATACGGGAAGTCCGCTCAAGGCTGGTGGAGCTCAAGCAGCTGTTGGGTGCGTCCATAGCCGACGAGCAACGGCTGTATCAACGACAGGTTGAGGAGGATCGCGAGGCAGATCGATGGAGACAAAGGGCCGAACTGGCAGCCCGCAAGGGAGAAGACGATCTGTCCAGGGGCGCTCTCGAGCGAGCAGGTCGCCACGCAGCCAAGGCGGCTGACCTCCGCGTCCAGTACTTACAGCAAAAGGAGTTCGTGGAGGGCATGAAAGCCAGGCTCATGAGCCTCGAGGCAAGGGCCCGCGCCCTGCCATCCGCCGTCTCGCCACCGGTGGACACGACCCGCCTTGAGAGAACCACGGGCCACCTGCAGAGGCAGGAGGAACGAGCGCAGGAAGAGCGCGCCAGGCTCGCGGCCTACGCCGAACTGGAGCGGGACGAGGTAGCGGAGAAGCTAGCGGCCATGGAGCGAGAGGCCCAACTGGAGCGACAGCTCGCGGAGCTGAAGCAGCGGCTGGGTGTCGGGGAACAGGGATCAGGGTACGGAGAGTAGGGACGTGATCACCCCTCTCCCCCGTCCCCTGATCCCGGACCCCTGCGGGATAGGACGATTGTCGAAAGGAACGTACGACTCAATGCTGATGCTCGTGGCCGGGAGGTGATGTAACGTGTTTCCTATTCCGGATGCGCTGGCGGCCTTCTACCTGATCTGTTTTGCGGTGGGGCTGTTTTTCGTGCTGGCGTCCTTCTTCCTGGGGCTTAGTCACGACACGCTGCACCTGCCAGGTATCGACCACGGCCATGACGCCGGCCTCCATGGGGGTGCTGTCGACCACGGCCCGGCCGTCCTGAATCACGGCGCGGAGTCGGTGGGCGGAATACAAGGGGATGGAGTCCATGCCCAGATTGGCCATGGCGGCCACCAGGGCGCTATCCACGCCGCGGGCCACGAGGGTTTTCACGGAGGTGACGAGGCCGCCGACGAGCGAGGAACCGAAAGCCACGTCTCGCCGATAAACCTCAGTACCGCGATGGCCTTCCTGACATGGTTCGGCGGCGCCGGGTACATCCTGCGGGTGTACGAGGGCGTCCCTGGGATAGTAAGCGTGATCATCGCTGCCCTGGTGGGGCTGGTGGGCGGGGCGCTGATCTTCTTCTTCCTGGTTCGCGTTCTGCTGCCTGGCCAACGCTTTCTCAATCCGGCTGACTACCAGATCGTCGGGACGCTGGCCAGGGTTACGATGCAGATAGGGCCCGACCAGACCGGAGAGATCGTCTACACCCAGGGCGGTACGCGACACAGTGACGGCGCCAGAAGCGCCGATGGCAAGCCGATAGAACACGGTGCGGAGGTGGTTATAGTTCGATACGAGCACGGGATCGCGTACGTGGAGCCATGGAACACCTTCATCGCAAGAGGGTAGACCTGAGGAATCTGGGTTCTGAGTTCTGGGTTCTGACGGCTGAGAGCTGATGACTGATAGCTGACAGCCTGGAAAGGGAGGAAGAGATACCATGAACATTGGCGGCGCTCTGATTATCGCGAGTCTGGCGGTCCTGGTAATCCTGCTGATCCTTCTGATCGCGGCACGGATGTTCCGGAAGGTGGGCCCCAACCAGGCGCTGATAGTCTACGGCTTCGGGGGCACCAGGATCGTCCAGGGTGGGGGCGCGGTAGTACTGCCCATGGTCCAGAGCTGCCAGGACTTGAGCCTGGAGCTCATGAGCTTCGACGTTGCCCCACAGCAGGATCTCTACACGCAGCAGGGCGTGGCGGTCACTGTGGAGGCCGTGGCTCAGATCAAGGTACAATCGGACCCTGAGAGCATCAAGACCGCGGCAGAGCAGTTCCTCAGCAAGGAGCCTGTAGCCCGAGAAGCGCTGATCCGGCTGGTGATGGAAGGTCACCTGCGAGGGATCGTCGGCCAGCTCACGGTGGAGCAGATCGTCAAGGAGCCGGAGATGGTGGGAGGCAAGATGCGCAGCACCTGCGCCGATGACCTCTCCAAGATGGGCCTTGAGGT
>JAJYKO010000543.1 GCA_021788565.1 Chloroflexota bacterium | reverse complement strand
CGCGATTGTAGATGGACTGGATAGCCAGCCGGCCGATGCCCGGCCAGGAAAATACGGTCTCGGTGACGACCGCGCCACCGAGGAGCGCGCCCAGCTGGATACCCATTATTGTCACCACCGGGATCGAGGCATTCTTCAAGGCATGGCGAAAGAGGATGGCCGTCTCCGCGAGTCCCTTCGCCCTTGCCGTTCGTATGTAGTCCTTGCGGATTACCTCCAGCATGGCCGATCTGGTTAGCCGGGCGATGCTGGCCATGGCGTAGGCGCCAAGGGTAATGGAGGGCAGCACGAGGTGATCGAGCCCGCCGCGTCCGCTGGTCGGGAACCACCCGATGCGCAGCGAGAAGGTGAGGATCAGCAATATGCCTATGAAGAATGTGGGAGCGGCCTGGCCTATCAACGCGAACAACATAGCGATGTTATCCCAGAAGGAGTAGGGCTTCATAGCAGCCAGGACTCCAATCGGGATCGCCACCACCACGGCTAAGACGAAGGAGGCGGTGGCCAGTTCCAAGGTGGCCGGCAGCCGCTCCAGTGCCACCTGGAACGCGGGCTGCCGCATGAAGATGGAGTTGCCAAAGTCCAGGTGAAGCATATTGCCCATGAAGATGGCGTACTGAATCCAGATCGGCTGGTCGAGACCAAGCTGGTGGCTGATCCGGTCGTAGTCGGCCTTAGTGGCATCTGGCGGCAACAGCAGGGTAACAGGGTCGCCGGAGAGCCTCATCACCACGAAAACTATGGTGGCGATGCCGACGAGTACTACCACGGCACGGATCAGGCGGCGCAACAGGAACTGGCGCATTCTCGTACCTCAAGCTCGGGAGCGGGGCCAGAGAACGGGGAACGGAAGCAGGATGTGCCGGGCGATGAGGATGGTATGGCAGCCGCTGGGGACGGGCGACGCACGGGACCCGGCACAGCGTTTGCTCGCGCCACATCCCATGCGTCGCCCCTGAGCCATCCTGCGTATCCTGTCTATCCAGTTCGGTAACTTCGGGTCGCCCGCCCCCTGACTCTAACGTCGGATCTTGACCTTATCGACTCGGAATACCTGATTGCCGCGAGGCTGCCAGTCGATGAACCTCTGAACCCCGTAGCTCTCGGTGGGCTGGATGATCGGATCCCACGGCTGATACTGCATGAAGATCTTCTGGGCATCCAGGTACATCTGCTTGCGCTTTGCGGCGTCCACGGTGACGACAGCCTGCTTCATGATGTTGTCGAACTCCGGAACCCGCAGGTAGTCTTGCGGCCCGCCTGGTCCCGCTAACCGCCACACCATGCCGACCGGATCGTTGTAGATGTCGGTCGGATCGGACCAGTAGAAGCCTTTGAAACTCTTGTCCCGGTACTTCTGGCCGCGCACGGAGTATTCGATGATCTCCAGCTGTGCGTTTACCCCAACGTCCTTCCACATGGTCGTTATGGCTTCGGCCATCTGCTTATCGTCGGCAACGTAGCCATTGGTGGACTCGATATAGATAGGCTCGCCCTTGTAGCCAGCCTGCTTCAGCAGATCCTTGGCCTTCGCCGGGTCATACGGCATGGGCGGGATGCTCGGGTCGTAGGCGAAATCGCCCTTGGGGTAGATGCCGTTAGGGACGAGGCCCTGACCGCGCCAGAGATCCTTCACGATGGAGTTCCGATCGATGGCCAGGCTGAGGGCCTGGTTCACCAGATTGCTGTTCATCGGGAAGGGTTGCTTGTAATTGGCAGCCAGGACGTAGAGGCCGGCGTACGGCACTCCCACTGCCATCGCGTTGGTGCTCTTGTTCACCTGGTCCACGTTGTCGGGTGGCAGCTTCGTGATGATGTCGGCCTCACCCTTCAACAGAGCCGCGACGCGAGCCGCTGGCTCGGAGATCGGCTTGAAGGTGACCTTATCGAAGTCGAGCTTGCCGCCCCACCAGTCCTTGTTCACCTCGAAGGCGGCGTGGTCGTCCTTTACCCACTCGACGAACTTCAGCGGACCGGTCCCCACGGGCTTGACGTTGAAGCCGTCCGCTCCGGCCTGCTGGAAGTACTTCTTCGGGATCTGCTGGCCGCCGTACATTGCCAGGCGGTCGGGGATGAAGGGATCGAGCGCGTTGGTTACGATGTTCACGGTGTACGGGTCCACCACATCGACGTGATCGACCGTGGTGAAGGTTGTGCGGGTAACGACATTGGGGTCGCCGGCGGGGCTGGTTCTCTCCAGGCTGAACTTGACCGTGTCCGCGTTGAAGTCCTCGCCATTGTGGAACTTGACACCCTGGCGGAGCTTGAACTGCCAGGTCTTGTCGTCGAGCTGCTTCCACTCGGTCGCCAGGGCTGGCTTGAGCTGCAGATCGTCGTCGCGCATCACCAGGTTGTCGAAGACGTTGAAGCTGATCTTGATGTCCGGCTCGGAGGTGCTCATCATCGGATCGAACTTCTGCACGTCGACTCCCTGGACGACGACCAGATCGCGCTTGCTAGCGGGCGCGGTGGTAACCTGGCCGGCCGCGGTGGGAACTACCGCGGCTCCGGAAGCGGGAGCCTTCGCCTCACCAGCCGCGGGAGACTGGGTCGAGCCTGCGCTCGGCTCCTGCGCTTTGGGAGTGGGAGCGCACGCGGCCGCCGCGGCCAAGACTGCTACTGCCGCGACGCCTTTGAGAAGTTGCCGCCGGGTGAGTTCTCGCTTCAGTGGGCTCGGGGATGTGGGGATCTTCGAGTCTTCCATGCAACCTCCTTACCAAAACCAGCGACTATCTCCGAATAGGGATCCAGAGCTTAGGTACACCTTTGCAGTAAGGGGCCAACCCAACCGGACAATTTCCGCATTGGGTATTGGGGAGAATAGAGATGCGAATGTGCGATAGACCTTGGATAATGTTAGTCTAGCGAATGCCTTGGACAGCTGTCAATACCTCCTGTAAGACGCATGTCGATCAAAAGAGGATTCTCGCCGCTAATTTCGGCGATGGACCGGCCCCCCAAGACGGCTGGGATACGCGCCGTCCCTGTGCTACTCTGGAGTCCTTCGCTGGGATCTTAATATGAGCCGCGGAGGCGGTGATCTCGGGTATTTTGAAGGAGAAGACTGATGGAGATTCAAGGTAAGGCGGCAATCGTCACGGGAGGAACAGGCGGCCTGGGGCGCCGTATCTGTCGGACACTGGCAGCAGCCGGTGCCAACGTCGTCGTGGTCTACCAGAAGTCCCGGGAAAGCGCGGAGGCTTACGCCGCAGAACTGAGCGCGCTGGGACCTCGCTCGATAGCCGTCCAGGCGGACATCACAACCCCCGACGGCATAGAAGGGATGATCCATCGCACGGAGGAGGAGTTCGGCCGCGTCGACGCGCTCGTCAACGACGCTGGCTACAATCGTTTCATACCCTACAAGGATCTGAGCACCCTGGACGCCGATGTCTGGAACTACATCCTCAACTACAACCTCACGTCGCCATTCCTTGCCATGCGGGCCGTGGCGGGAGTGATGAAACGGGGCGGCCAGGGAAGGATAGTGAACATCAGCTCCGTCGCGGGGCTGTATCCCTCGGGTAGCAGCATAGCCTACGCGGTGTCGAAGGCTGCGCTAATCCACCTGACACGCTGCATGGCGGTTGCCCTGGCGCCGGAGATCCTGGTCAACAGCGTGGCACCAGGTCTGATGGAGGGAACGCGCATGACAGACAACCTACCACCGGAGTACCAGGATAACGCACGCCGTTCCACCGTGCTGGGCAGGGCAGCGGACAAGGACGACGTGGCCGACGCGGTCCTGACCTTCATTCGCACGGACAGCATCACGGGACAGACCCTGGTCGCAGACGCGGGCAAAGTGTTCCACTAGACGGATCGCTCGGCAGGATAACGATCGCCGATCGTTATCCTGCCTTTGCCGCTGTTTATCAAATATTTAACCACTTTGGAACCAGTGGTTATCACACCACTGCTATGATCGTCCCGGCGAGTTTGGAGAATGTAGAGCCCTTCTTGAACCCAGCGCACCGATCCCGCTCGAGCAGGATCGGTGGACCGATGAAGACCCGGAGGATAAAGATAGGTGGATTTCGTGAAGCGACTGGCGCTCACCGTGATGACCGCCCTGGCCATCCTGACGGCTTCGGCGAGCACTGCCCTCGCCCAGGGCCAAACTCAGCCCCAGTTCGTACTTGGCTTCAAAGCCCTGGCAGCCATGATGCCCAACGTCGTGGGCCAGCCCCTGGAGAACGAGCACTTCGATCCGGTGAATGGGAATGCCCTGCAGCAGACCACCACCGGTCTCATGGTGTGGCGAAAGGCCGACAACTGGACGGCCTTCACCGACGGTACGAACACCTGGATCAACGGCCCCTACGGACTCCAGAAGAGGCCGAACGACGAGCGGTTCAACTGGGAGTCACGGGGCGCGGAGGCGGCTACCGCGCCGTCGCCTGCCCCCGGGACGGTGAGCCTCGGCGCATCGGCGGGAGGCTACCAGGAGTTCCAATTTACCGACCGGCAGGGTCGGGCCATGAACTTCCTCATGTATATCCCCCCCTCGGGCTCCCCCGGTCAGAAGTACCCCCTCGTCCTGGTGCTGGAGGGGAGCGGGGAGGAGGCCATTCCTGGCATGAGCCCAACACAGGGGTTGGCTTTGCTACCTGGGCATCCCTACGTAACTCCATGGGTGCCGGACCCCGCCAACCCGGGTGCGCCCAGCGTCCAGTCACGTTGGCCCAGCTTCATCGTCATCCCCCAGCTGACCATGCCCAACCGTTGGGTGGACGTCTCAGGCCACCAGGGCTCCTACCAGATCGCCGCCAATCCCTCGGTGGGACTGGAGATGGCCAAGGAGCTCACGGACACCCTCCAGGCCGAATACACCCAGATGGATGGGAGCCGCCTCTACGTGACCGGTATCTCCATGGGCGGATACGGGACGTGGGAGATGGTGGAGCGCTGGCCGGGGTACTTCGCCGCGGCGGTCCCTG
>JAJYKO010000542.1:343-4941 GCA_021788565.1 Chloroflexota bacterium | reverse complement strand
ACCCGGCGCGTCAGAGCAGGGCACCGTCATCTTCTGGGGCTATGTGGTCTTCCTGGTCTGCGCCTTCCTGGTATCCATCGGCGGCAGGATCGAGCGCACCCTGGAGATCGCCAACTGGATCATGATGGTCGTGGTCCTTGGCGGCCTGCTCATTCTGGATATCTTCGTGGTGCCGGCTCCCACCTGGGGTGAGGCCATCGTCGGTTTCGTCAGCTTTGGCCAGATCCCTCGTGGCGTCGACTTGCTGCTGCTGGGCGCCCTCGTGGGGTATTCCGCCTACGGAGGCTTCGGCAACAATGCCATAACCAACTGGTATCGCGACAAAGGCTATGGGATGGGCAAGAAGGTCGGCTACATTCCCACAATTATCGGCGGGACAGCCGTCCATGTGTCTCCGCACGGGAACGCTGCCCCGGTCAACGAAGAGAATATATCGCGCTTCAAGGGGTGGTGGAAGCTGCTGAACATCGACCAGTGGGCCGTCTTCTGGGGAGGCGCCATGCTGGGAATGCTGCTTCCAGCCCTCCTGTACGTTACCATGCTTCCCAGGGGTGAGTCCCTGCCCAGTTGGGGCATCGCGGTATCCCCTGCCAGCGCGCTGAGCAAGGTGCTGGGTCCTTGGGGCTTCTACCTGATAGTCTTCTTCGGCTTCTGGATCCTATTCTCCACTGCGATCAGCAACGTAGACCTGGTCTGCAGGCAGGTCACCGACATGCTGTGGTTCGCCTCCGCCAAGGTCCGTAGGTGGTCGAGCAGCGACATCCGGAAGGTGTACTACCTGCTGCTCCTCGCGATCGTGATATGGGGCTCGGCTGCCATGAATGCCACGCTTCCGTTGATCTTGCTGGCCGTCAGCGCCAATGTGGCGAACTTCACGATGGCGCTATCGGCAATTCTAACCATCATAGTCAACAGGAAGTTCCTGCCTCGGGAATACCGGCCGGCAGTGTGGAGAGAGTTCATCCTGGTTCTGTGCTTGCTGTTCTTCGGGTTCTTCTTCACGCTGTTCATTGCGTCGCAGGGCTTCGGGTTCAAGTTCTGAGGGATGGATGGAAGGTCTGAAGGAGGCGGGCGCCAGATTCGGTACCTCTGGTGTCAGAAAAAGGGGCCGACGTCCGATCGCGAAGCTCCATCGCCGGAGTTTCGCGATCGGTCTGTCAGTTCGCTATTCCCGCAGGTGCCGCTCGACGGTCTCGGCGAACTTGACCACGTCGAAGGGCTTCTCTATCCAGTCCCTGGCCCCGACCTCGGCGAGCAGCTTCTCGTCCTTAGGGAGGGCGGTCAGGAACACTATCGGTATCTCTCGTCCGATCCTGGCCCTGAGATCCCTCGCCAGCTTCGAGATGTCCGTTCGTGGCATGACTACGTCGAGTAGCACCAGGTCGGCCTTGCCTTGTTCGGCTGCCTTCAGGGCTCGTTCCCTGCTGGACGCGGTTCTCACTTCGTAGCCTTTGTCCTGGAGTACCCGCTCCACCAGCGACAGTATCGGGGCCTCGTCGTCCACGACCAGGATTGTCTTGCGTGCCGTGTCCATGCAAATTCCCCTTGCCTGTTAGAAACACGCGCGCCAACGCCGCGCCAGAGCCTCCACGTTGAAGCCTTCTTTCAGCTCTTCGGCGAAGTCAGAGGTATCTTGATCATCATGCCACCAAGGGGAGTGGAGTGCAATCGGAACATCTCTGCTAATCGTCCGCAACCAGCAGGAGGTTCTTCGGCTCGATGCTGACCAGAACGGCGTCGCCGGATTCGAGGTTGAGCGTTTCGTGCTCCTGTCGAGTCACCAGGGCACTGTATGGGGCATTGCCGCTCAGGTCGATCCGGAACAGCGGTCCCAGGGGGACGACGCTCTCCACCACGGCCGCCAGGCCGCCCTGGACAGATTGTCGCTGCCCATTCTGCCGCTCCAAATGAGCGTCTTCGGGGCGAAAGGCCACCCACTCTCGACCCGGCTGAGGCTGGCTCGTGGATGCGACTCGGAGTGTGCCCCCATCGCACTGCGCGAGGAGCAGACCGGAGCCCTCGGGCTCCAACCTTGTGGGACGCAGCAACTGCATTCCGAGGAACCTGGCTACCCATGCGTCGGCCGGATGGTCGAACACCTCCCGTGGGGTGCCAATCTGCCGAATCCGCCCGCTCTCCATGATGGCGATCCTGTCGCCTAACATCAGAGCCTCCACGCGGTCGTGGGTCACGTAGAGGCTGGTGGCCCTCAGGGTGCGTAGTAGACGGCGAAGTTCCTCGCGAAGCTGCTCGCGCGTCGCGGCGTCCAGCGCCGAAAGCGGCTCGTCGAATATGAAGAGGCGGGGCTCGATGGCAAGGGCTCGGGCCAACGCCACGCGCTGCTTCTCGCCGCCGCTCAAGGTCGTCGGTCTGCGGCCCACCAGATGGCGCGCCCCCACCATCTCGAGGGTTTCCACCACACGCCGATCCGCCTTCTGGCCGCCCTTCACCCCGAAGGCCACGTTCTCCTCGACAGTCATGTGTGGGAAAAGGGCATAGTCCTGGAACATGAAGCCGAGGCTCCTCTGCTCCGGAGGGAGCGCGGTGATGTCGACCCCATCCAGCTTGACGCGGCCCCCAATCACCGGGTGGAAGCCGGCTATCGTCTCCAGGAGGACCGACTTGCCTGCGCCGCTGGGTCCAAGGATGGCGAGCGTCTCGCCGCTCTCCAGCTCGAAGCTGACATTCTTTAGCCGGAACTGTCGAAAAACCACCGACAGCTCTTCGACGGTGAGGTAGCTCATGGGCGGCCGAGCCCCCACGCCCTGTCCGCCGTGAAGCGCATCACCAGGAAGGTCGAGAGGCTGACCAGCAGCAGCAACACGGCCACGGCTGAGGACTCCCGCAGCCCGCTCTGCAAGTAGAGGTCGTAGATCTTCACCGGCGCGGTCATCGGATAGTAGGCGAGTACCATGACTGAGCCGATCTCGCTGATGGATCTGGCGTAGGTCAGCACCACTCCGGTCCAGATTCCCCGCCGAGCCAGCGGGAGGTTCACCCGCCACAACACCTCGATCGGCGTCGCGCCCAGGGTGCGCGCCACCTTCTCCAGGCGTGGGTCCACGGACTCGAAGCCGAGCCGAGCGGAACCCACCATGAAGGGAACGCTCACGAACATCATGGCCGCGATGATGCCCAGTTCCGAGCCCCAGAACTGTATGCCAAACGGCTCGGTGGCTGCGCCGATCAGCCCTCGCCGGCCCAGGACGAAGAGTAGTGCGATGCCGGCGACCGTGTGCGGGACCGCCAGAGGAAGGTCGACCAGCGCCTCGACCAGCCTTTTCAGCCGGCCGGTGCGACGAGACAGCAGGTAGGCCAGGGGAGTGCCCAGCAGCGTACCGACGACGGCGGTGATGGCCGCGCACTCGAGGCTCAGCCACAGGGAGGCCTGCACGTCTCCAATGGCCGCCACGGTGCTGAGCGATTCCCACGATTGCGCGGCTGCCATCTGGAGCATGGGCAGTAGGATGAAGGCCAGGAGGATCCCGCTCGGAAACCATAGAAGGGCGAAAAGGGCCCGACTGAGGGTGTGTCGGGCCCCGCCTGTTCGCTCTGCCGCTACTGTGCCGCTGGCCACGGCTTGACCATCTGTTTGATGCCCGCCGGAACGTTGTCGATCCCGCTCGCGATGGGCGGATTCACGACGACGAAGCCCTTCTGCTGCATCGTTTGCTGTCCCTGTTGGCCTAGCAGGAACTCAACCCACTGCTCGGCCTGCTGCGGGTGTGGCGCGTCCTGAGGAATGGTGATGGCGTAGATGATCGGGCCGGCCTTGAGCGTGCCGTTCTTCGTCGTCACCGAGACCTTGGCGTAGTCGCTGGCCAGGCTGGCGTCGCTCAGGTTGATCTGCGCCGGCAGCTGCAGGTACTTGAAGTTGTGCTGTATCGCGTCCGAGCGATAGATCGCCAGGTAGTCGATCTGCCCGGCCTCCAGCGCACCGATCAGCTCGGTCTCGGTGTCCCGGATGTTCGTCTGGGGCGCGTTCTTTAGAATCGCCTGAGCCAGACCGGGCTTCTTGTAATAGCTCTCCGCGAGTTGCAGCATCTGCAGTGTCTGATATCCCGAAGGGTCGGTATCCGGATTGGACCGGCCGATCTGTACGCCGGGCTCGGCCATCACCTGGTACCAGTTGTCGGCGTTGATGGTCGAGGCGCCCTTGCTCTTATCAGTGTACACGAAGGTGATGGCATTGGCGACGAATCCGGCGTACCAGTTGGCGTCCGCCTTCTGGCTGCCGTGGGCGTACAGCTGCTGTGGGATCACGTTGTAGTCGGCGACGGCCAGGATGTCCGCGGGCTGGTGCAGCTCCGTGATCTGCTTGGCCATCTTCACGCTGCCACCGAACTGAGCCTGGATCTTGATGTTCGGGTTGGCCTTCTGGTAGCTGGCGTCGATCTCGTTGAACGGACCCGCGAGGGTGCCGGCACCGTACAGAACTAGGGTCGTGGCCGCGCCCGAGGTGGCGGTCGTCGCCACCGGGGTGGCTGCGGGGGCTGTGGTGGGCGCTGCGGGTGCAGCGGCGGTGGGTGCGGCGGGCGCGGAGGTGGGGGCCGCCGCTGGCTTGGAAGCCGGCGCGCTCGTGGGGGCGGGACCGGCCG
>JAJYKO010000542.1:0-333 GCA_021788565.1 Chloroflexota bacterium | reverse complement strand
GGGTGCGCAGCTGGCCACGACGGCCAGCGCGATGATCAGGGCTGGCACAGGGGCGATCAGTGAGAGGAAACGCGTGAAGGTTGTTCTTTGCAAGGCTGCTGCTCCTTCAAAGCGGCTCGACCGGCTACCCATTCAAGGGAGGCGCGCGGGCGAGCACTGAGTGAGATGCAGCAATTGTACCATAACAAGACGTACATTGCGCTGATCGGGGAGCAGAATCAAGTGGCCGCACCCTTCACGCCTGCGCGTCCTCGTGGGAGGGCTGGGTGCTCCTCAACGAGGACGCGCATCCGCAGGGTGCGGCCACTGGAAGGGTGCGGCTACTGCACTGGA
>JAJYKO010000541.1 GCA_021788565.1 Chloroflexota bacterium | reverse complement strand
CAGGGAGGCGGGAATGACTAGGCGATACGGGAAGGTAATGGTGATCCCCTGTAGCGGGATCGGCAAGGCGTTCGGCACCATCGGCCGAGAGGCCACCTTCATGGCCGTGGAAGAGCTGCGGCCAGCCGTCTCCGACACCATCTGCCTCTCCTCCCTCGTGATGGGCGACCAGGATGCAAGAGAGAGGGTGCAGGGGCTTCCCTGCATCACCGTGGACGGCTGTCCATCGGCGTGCGCCAGGAAGAACGTGGAGCTCGCCGGAGGCGAGGTGGTGTCCGGGCTGCGAGTGGTTGATACCTACAAGGAACACAGAGAGCTGAAGTCTACGGAGATAACGGAGCTGGACGAAGCTGGCCGTCAGTTAGCCCGTCTGCTGGCCGAGCGAATCGCCCAGGAGGTCGACCAGATCAGGGAGGATCTGCGATGGTGAATCTGCCGGCGCGCAAGGTGGGGATCATCTCCTGCAGCGGCGAGGAGCTGGCCGAGGGGACGGTTTCCAGGATGGCAACACGGCTGGTCCTGGAGAAGCTGCGGCCCGGCCAGACGGTGACTCTGTGCCTGCCGCTCTTCCTGGCCGGGGGCAAGGAGGAGCGCGCCTTCGCCAAGTTCTACCCGACCATCGCGGTGGATGGCTGCGACAAGCTGTGCGCTGCCAAGGCCACCGAAGCATACAGCGCAAAGCCGGCCGCCGTGGTGGACGTGAGCAAGGTGGCCGGCCGTTTCCCCGAGCTGAAGGCCGTGTCGAGACGGCATCTGGGCGAGGGCGGGATGGAGTTGGCCACCCGGGTGGCCGAGGAGATCGCCACCCGGGTGGATGAGATCCTGGGCCGCCAGGCCGGAC
Organism: Chloroflexota bacterium; assembly: GCA_021788565.1. The sequence continues at coordinate 4,113 of JAJYKO010000541.1, read as the reverse complement.
CGGGCGTGATCCGCCTGGGCGGGACCGGTGCTGGGGCAGTGGTGCGCGTGGATGCGGCCAGCCTCAGGCGTCGTCCCACGACCACCGGGTGCAGCTGCGGGGTGGATGGACTTCCCGTGAAGACCATTCGAGTGGGCGACGGCCTGGTTGGCATCGCCGGCCTCGAGCCGATCTTCGAACAGGTGATCTCCTCCTCAGGGCAGGCGGCGGAAAGCGAGCTGAAGGAGGAGTTGCTCCGGGTGGTCAAGGTCTACAACTACATCGCGCCAGGTCGTGAGGCTGCTTATGCCGATGCCCTCTGGGCAGAGTTCGTTGCCTACCGCACGAATGGGAGGCCAGGCCGATGACAAGCTACAAGGCCATGGCAACGTGGAAAGGGGAGCACTGGGGCCACGTGTCTTGCTCCAACGGAGCGGAGTTAGACTTCTCGGCCCCGCCGTCTCTGCACGGCCACCCAGGGGTGATGACACCGGAGGACGGTGTGGTGAGCGCGCTGAACATGTGCTTTCAGCTCATGTTTCTCTGGGCCGCCGAGCGGTTTGAACTGGGGCTGGTTTCGTACGAGTGCGAGGCCGAGGGCTTCGTAGAGGAGTTCATCGATAAGACCTCTGTCTTCCAGCGATTCGTGCTGCGACCCCGCATCGTCGTGAAGGGGAGCAGCGAGAGACGCGTCCAGCAAGCGCTGAAGACTGCCTACAAGTACAGCCTGGTGGCCCAGTCGCTGAAAGGGGAGGTTCTGGTGGTTCCGGAGATAACCGTGCTGAACTGATGCCTCGGGATTGCGGCCTTGTTTTGGAGGTGCTGGCCAGCATGAGCCAGAAGCAGGCTGGACTCAGCCCGACATGTCCGCAGTGCCGAAGCACGGAGATGGAGCAGGCGTTCCGGTCCATGGCGTTCCTGCGTGTTGGGAAAGGATCAGAAGGAGGGCTTCGATGGCATCATTCACCTGATGCCCTTCACCTGCATGCCTGAAATCATGGCACAGAACGTCATGCCTGGGGTAACCAGAAACTACGACATCCCGATGCTGCCCATCACCCTTGACGAGCAGATGGGGAGGGCCGGCTTCGTCACTAGGATTGAGGCCTTCGTGGATCTTATGGAGAGGCGGCGGAGGCTCAGGGCTCGGCAGGCGGCAACCAACAATTAGCCAGGCGGGCTGCCTGCTCAATCTGCTCATCTAGGCCAGGTGACAAGGAGGTCAGTGATGTCCTACAGCGTCGATCAGGAACTGTGTACCGGCTGCGGCACCTGCGTCGAGATTTGCCCGGCCGAGGCTATCGAGAACAACGGAGGCGTTGCCACCATCGACGATTTTCTCTGCATTTTCTGCGGCGCCTGCCAGGTCAACTGTCCCCAGAACGCCGTGCTCTACGATGGCAAGCCGTACCAACCGGACGATTCACCCTTCGACACGCGTCCAGGCGAGATGCCGCCGGGCTGCTGCTGCTGATCCGCCGGCCGCGGGCTGGCCGGAGGTACGTGCGCCGGGGGGAGAAACTTGAGCCGGCTTTCCCGTGGTGGAGCCGGCTCCGTCATCTTGGGAAGAGAGCCCCAATGTGGGGAGACTTGGAGGCGAAGCCGTGAAGCCGGAGAAACTGGCCGTCCCACTGGATCCACGGGAGGTACTGGAACTCGAGGCCATCGTGCAGGATAAGGACCGCGATGCTGCGCTCCAATTCCTGGAGCGACTGCGCCTGCGCATTCAGCAGATACAACTCAAGAGCGTGCGACCCTGAACCGGGAGGAGTCAGAGATGGGGATCAACGTGCTCGTTAAGTTGGCGAACCTCCACCCGAGGATGGAACACAACACCCTGGTGAGCTGGCTGAAGCGTGAAGGAGATCCGGTGCGAAAGGGTGAACCCCTCTATTTGGTGGAGACTTGCAAAGGGGTCTTCGAGGTGTGCAGCGAGGTGGAGGGGACCGTGCAGCGGTTGCTTGTGGCGGAGAAAGCCCTGGTCAAGGTGGACCAGGAAATCGCAACGATCATGCGATATGACCAATGAGGTAAATAGCCTTGTCATGGCCCTCGGACGCTCTGGCGTCCACCAGAAGGCGGCGAAGCCCAGGTAGGAAATAGCATGTGGCATACGACTCAGAACATGCCGGACGGGGAATCGGGACTTCCGGCCGAGGAGCGGGGTAGGGCAACCCTCCGATTCCATGTGGGCGCGGATGGTGAGCTGAAGCTGCCGGAAGAGGAACGCCGGCGGTGGGGTTTGGCTCCGGGCTCGAAATTCCTAATCAAGGAGACTCCCGAGGGATTGCTGCTTCGCGCGGCCGACCCTCCGCTGAGGAAGGTGTACGTGGAGCCCACGAGCGGCTGCAACCTCTCGTGCCGAACCTGTGTCCGCAACTCCTGGAGCGAGCCCCTGGGCGCCATGCTCATGTCGACCTACACGGGGCTGATCGATGGGTTGCGGGAGGTGCCCTCGCTGCAGAAAATTAGCTTCTGGGGCTTTGGAGAGCCTCTCCTGCATCCCGATATCGTCGACATGGTGGCGCTGGCCAGCGGGCTGGGGGTCGAGACGCAGGTGATCACCAACGCCCTGCTGCTGAACAGCGAGATGGCCGAGGGGCTGGTGGCGGCGGGCCTGGACAGTCTGGTGGTGTCGGCGGATGGAGCCAGCCCCGAAGCATACACCGAGGTGCGCACGGGGGCCGATCTGGGGTTGGTGAAACGCAACGTTGGCCTCCTCAGGAAAGCGCGGAGGCACAGCCCCCGCCACAACCCAGAAATAGGCATCGAGTTCGTGGTTATGAGGCGCAACGTGAACGAACTCCGTCATCTCAGGCGTCTGGCCTCATCCCTGGGTGCCGGCTTCATCGTCCTGACCAACGTCCTACCGTACACCGAGGAAATGAAAGACGAAATCCTCTATGGTTTGAGCGCGGGCAGTTTCTCCCCATCTCACCGCTCCAAGTGGTGGCCCGAGGTTATGCTGCCGCGGATGGACATTCGCCGGGAGTCTTTCGAGCCTCTGCTCGCCTTGTTGGACTACTCAAATGCGCCGAACATGCCGCAGCCCCGCTTCGACGGCACGGCTGGCTACTGCCGCTTCGTGAACGAGGGGTCGGCGGTTGTGGCCTGGGACGGCGGCGTGAGCCCCTGCGTCGCCCTGATGCACTCGTACCCGTGCTATGTCATAGGACGCAAGAAAGAGATTCGGCGCTTCGTACTCGGCAACGTTGGCGAGGAGAGGATCGCCGACATCTGGAGACGCGACGAGTTCGTTCGCTTCCGGGACCTCGTTCAGCGGTTCGACTTCTCCCCCTGCTCCGACTGCGGGGGATGCAACCTGGCCGAATCCAACGAGGAGGATTGCTTCGGCAACACCTTTCCCGTGTGCGGCGATTGCCTGTGGGCCCAGGGGGTGATTCAATGCCCTTGAGGCGGATGTCATTCCCTAATAGACGCACCTGCCACGGGAGGACACAGCCTTGAACGGTTTGGACCCCTGGGAAACCCTGGGGATTGCCCCCGGCGCTTCGAAGGCTGAGATTCGCCGCGCATACAGGCGCCTCGCGCGGCGATACCATCCGGATCTCAATCCGGATGACCCCGAAGCGGCAGAACGATTCAAAGCTGTGCAGTCCGCGTACGAGACCCTCACCGAAAGGCCGAACAGGCGGGAACCGCGAAGTCAGGCATTTCCCGCGGGCGATGAGCCGCCGCGATATTCCATCTCGGCGGATGAGGATCCATTCCTCGGCGTCCTGGCCGCGTACTTCCGCCGGCGACGTGGTGGCGGCGAGTAGCTGCCACCCGCGCCCCTCCTAGCGCGTGGCGCCAAGAACGGCGCCTTGGCAGTGCGAAATAGATCCAAAACTCGAGCCCCAGCCACTTGACAGCCCCATATGCGACGACTAGTATATGCGCGGCAGGGTATATACGGGTCGTCGCATATGACTTCTAGCCGACGCTCGAACCGGCCGTGCAGATCAGTTTGCTGTATTGGGAAGGGAACGAGATGGACGACAGGGATTTTCTCCTGAACGCGCTGAGGTTTCATGGGCACAGGTGCTGGGCCAGCGTCGCCGGAGTCCGCGCAGGGCTGGCGGCGCTGCGTACCCTCGGGGTGCAGCGCTCCGGCGGGACCCAGCTGTATGC
>JAJYKO010000540.1 GCA_021788565.1 Chloroflexota bacterium | reverse complement strand
GCCTGGAAGACGTAGCCTGCTCCCCTGACGGTTCTGATGTACCTGGGATCGTTGGGGTCCGACTCCACCTTCTGCCTCAGCCTCCTGATGTACACGTCCACCGTGTTGTTGTTTCCATCGTAGTCGTAGTCCCACACCTGGTTGATCAGCGCGTCCCTGGTCAGGACCCTCCCAGCGTTCCTCATCAGGCAGTGCAGCAGCTTCGTCTCCGTGGGAGTCAGGTCCGCCTCCCTCCCGCTGCTCATCCTCACCTTCAGCCTCGCAGCGTCCAGCTCCACCTCCCCCAAGCGAAGCACCGGCTGCTGCGTCTCCGTCACCGACGGGGCGCTCCTGGCCCTCCTCAGCACGGCCGCCACCCTGGCAAGGAGCTCGGTCGGATCGAAGGGCTTGACCACGTAGTCATCAGCCCCCATCCTCAGCCCCTCCGCCCTCGCCTCGGGCTCCCCCCTCGCCGACAGGAAAATTGTGGGGATACCCTCCCCCTCCTGCCTGATCTGCTGCAGAAGGTCAAACCCGTCCAGCCCAGGCATCATCACGTCCAGGAGCATCAGGTTCACAGGCCCAGGGGGACTCTCCAGGATCTGGCGGGCCAGCCGGGCATTCGAGGCCACCATCACCTCGTAGCCCTCGTCCTCCAAGAGAAACCTCAAGAGCTTCAGGGTCTGTAGATTGTCATCTACCACCAGCACCCGAGGCTTTGTCCGTATGTTGCTCATCTCCTCGCTCCACTCCCGCCCATGCGCCAGCAATCATTAACGTGCTGTCATGATCATCATAAACGAGAGCCTGACCCCGTGTCTGCTTACAGTATTGTCATCTAAGATCATCAGGTCAAAGGGCTGGGGATGCGCTCCGAGGTTCGCCCGATTCGTCGATCGGCGTACGGCGATCCACTGTCAGTGGTAGGGCAAAGTAGAACCGGCTACCCTCCCCCTCCTGGCTATCGAGCCACATGCGCCCACCGTGCCTCGTTACAAGTTCCTGACTTATGTAGAGTCCCAACCCGACGCCCCTCAAGGTGCCCGGCTGAACCTGGTAGAACCGCTCGAAAACGTACCCTTGCTTGTCGGTGGGAATACCAGTTCCGCTATCACACACACAAGCCACGGCCTCCGTGCCTTCCACAGATGCGCCGACCCTGATCTCGCTGCCCTGGGGCGAGAACTTGATGGCGTTGTCCAGGAGATTGGAGAGCACAAGCGAGAGGCTCTTGGAGTCAACCGTCACATATATCGACCCAACCATCTGGAATTCGATGACGTGCCCGGTAGCGAGATCTCGCGCCCTCTCACAGGCATCGGCGATTGCACTGGCCAAGTCCACTCGCTGAGGACGCAGCATGAGGCGACCCGACCGTATCTCTTCGACCAGCAGAAACTGCTCTACCATATGGTTCACCCGGTTTACCTGCCGGTCCATCACTTCCAGAGCCTTTCGTCGTCGGTCCCCAAGGGGCTCACTCATTGACGAAGCGAGCAGCATCTGGGCATAGCCCTTCAACGAAGTGAGAGGAGTCTTCAGTTCATGCGCGGCCAGCGATAAGAACTCATCTTTTAGCTGGTCCATTTCCCTGGCAGCGGTAACATCGTGAATGACTGCGACGCCGAGCACGACTTCACCCTTGGCATCCAACACTGGACGGCCGTCCACACTGATGTGACGAGGCTTCGTATCTCCGCGGCGCACCGTGGCCTCCCGCCCGGTGAACGCCGCCCCCTGAGCCGCCAGAGACGACGGCCACTCCTCGGGCGCGAGCGGCTCCCCATCCGGATCCTCGATCTGCACGTCTGTCTGCCAGGTGGGCGCCAGTAGACTCATGCCCGGAACGATGTCTCCAAGCAGTTGACTGGCGGCCTCGTTGCAACGGACGATCCTCCCGGCCCGATCGGTCACGATCACGCCCTCGCTCATGTGATCTAGGACCGCCTCCAATTCCGCCACGCGGTGTTTCTCCGCTCCGTAAAGCCGAGCGTTCTCCAGCGCTACACCGGCCTGCGCCGCCAGTGCTTCCATCGACGCAAGCTCGGAGTCGCTGAAGTTATGAGGCCTACGGTAGCCGACCGTCAGCGCTCCGAGGGGCCTCGAACCGCGGAGAATTGGCATTACGGCAGCAGCTATCATGCCCTCAGCCCTGTGCCACGGATACTGGTCCGGCGGGAACGTGGGATTGTTGCCGAAGTCCTCAACCACCACCGGTTCTCCGGTTGAGATCGCCATGCCCGTCAACCCTCTTCCCAGATCGCCTGAAGTAGCCCACAGTTCCTGATGGCGAAGACCCACCGCGGCCGACCACACGATCCGTCCTGTCGTCTCGTCGATGGTAGCCACACTCGCGTAATCCGCCGCCAGCAGCTGCTTAGTGCGATGGACGACAAGATCGAACAGAGCATCGAGGTCGACTTCGCCGGCGAACTCCTTGCTGATTTCGGCCAGGGTGTCGCTCTCGGCCAGGGCACGCTTGAGGCCCAACCTGAAATCGAAGAGACGCCAGGCCCAGCGCGACTCCCGCCGGTAAATTTCAACCCACGCGGCAGCGAGGGCAGCGACGATGAGGGCGAAGCCGACTAGACCTGGCCGGTCCGACCAGAGCCAGACTGCGCCAAGGACGAAAACGAGGACCGTGTCTGCCAGAAGGAACAGATGGGAAGCAATCAAGCCGCGAACTCCATCAGGTGTTTCCAGCTTCGATGGGCGCCTCCACATCTTCGGCACCGACTCCATCCAGCGAGGTGAGGATCGATAACTCTATCGCCGGCGCCGGTGGATCAAGCCTTTCGACCGCGCGGCTACTGGCTCACTCCAGACCGTCCCTACAACCACTTGGTGAAGGGGTTTCTATAGTTAAAGGTTAAAGCACGCTCGAATGATAGGGGTAGATGACAGAACAGTCAAACGCATGCAGCCCAGTTCACTGATATATGACCACCGATGGAAGCGGATTGAGCCCAACCACATCCCGCGGGGTAAACATTCCTGGGTCCTGGTCGTAGAACAGCTTGATGCCCGCGTACTCCAACTGGCCCTGATCCATCACTGCCTGGTAGGTGTTCCGCTTTATTTCCTGCGACCCGAACCCGTCCACGTCCAGAACGATGTCCAGCACGGGGCTGCGGTCGATGTTCTCCTTGTCGGGCAGCATGCGCAGCGTGAACTGATGGACTATGAGCACCTTTGGCGGGAGATTATCCTGCCGGATAATGTTGTCCAGGTAGTGGATAGCATAGTTCACTTCATACGAATTCATGTGCCCCATCTCGATACCAGGTGTCTGCCCCCTCCACATGTCGAACTCGGGGTCCAGGGCGAGGTACACGTCGGGCTCTGCCAGCCACGGTTGCAGGTAAGCAAGCTCGTCCTGGATGGTGCTCTGCCCCAACTGGACATCCAGTATCAGCTTGAAGCCATGGGCGCGAGCCTGCTGGAGCATCGAGTCGATGACTTCGGGCGCTTCGCGTCTCCTCCACTTGCCATCATCGCCTGGTGAGCCCTGGGCCACCACCACGATCAGCTGGTATGCCGGCACCACTCTCTTTTCGGTGAGATTGTCGTACGCGTCGGCCTGCTTCTGAAGCCTCTTCGCCAGGTTATCGCCCGAGTACTGGCCCAGCGCTCCCATCGCACCGGTATGAGGGTTCCCGTACCACGTCACCAGAAAGCTGTCCTGGAGGACTGAGCTGTAGAACAAGTCGCCGCCAGGAACGTTCGACTCCCTCGCGTAGGCGATGGACACGAACAGAAACGCTCCGGCGATGACCAGACCAACTAGTGAGATGGGCACCATGCTTTTTCGCATCGGGGTCACTTCCAAGTCATACTGCGCCGTACCATCCGATTGCGGTGAATGACCACTCCCAAGATTGCGGAGTTCAGAAGTCTTCGAGAGGCAAGCGGATTAAGGCCTGCTAAATCCAAGAGGAAGCCTTCGCGATGATAACAGAGGCCTTTGGGCGGGTCAATCGCTCTTTTCGTCCTGGCACCGGGTCGAGTCAGGCCAACTGCCGAAGTCGCTCATCCACCAGCTCGGCCATGTGCAGAACTCGCTGCGGCCGGCCGCTTGCGTCGATCGAACCCCGCAGGTGGAGAATGCAGCCGGGGTTATCGGTGACCAGAATGGGTGCGCCTGTGGCGTCGACGTTGACGAGCTTTCGCTCCACAATGTGCTTGGACACTCCAGGGTGATCGATGGACACCGACCCGCCGAAGCCGCAGCAGGTCGAGGCTTCGTTCATTTCCACCAGATCCAACCCCATGACGTCCCTGATTAGCCGCTGAGGCTCTTCTCGGATGCCCAGGACGTTGTGGGACTGGCAGAAGTAGTGATAGGTGACCGGATGGAACGAGCCCGCGTTCAGGGCGCCCGCGGGCAGCTTAGCCACTTTGTCCAGGAAGGTCGTCAGGTCGATCACCTTCTGCCATAGCGTTGGCAAAAGTTGGCAGAATTTTCTCGTAGCCTGTGATGACCACGTGGACATTCGGGAGGGAGGTGGTGAGCTCGGCGTTGCCTTCGTTCGTCACCAGCATCACGGTACCACTCTCGGCGACGAGGGCGTTGGCGCCGCTTATCCCCATCCGGGCGGAGAGAAAGGCCTCGCGCAGCCGCTTCCTGGCAGCCACGGTGAGGTCGTTGATGTTTTCCCCCGAGAGGGTCTGCCCCGTGTCTTCGGTGAGAAGTGCGCCCACCTGGTATCGGTTCAGGTGGGCTATGGGAGAGATCATGTGGGAAGGACGATAGCCGGAGAGGTGGACCACGTATTCGCCGAAGTCGGTCTCCACGACGCGGAGTCCGGTCTCCTCCAGTACGCGGCTGAGATTGATCTCCTCGCTGACCGAAGACTTGCTCTTGGTCACGACCTGCACGTCATGGCGCTTCGCCAGGTCGGCAATGTAGCGGCAAGCATCGGCCGCGCTACTGGCCTGATACACGACGGCGCCATTGCGCTCGGCCGCTTCCTTGA
>JAJYKO010000539.1 GCA_021788565.1 Chloroflexota bacterium | reverse complement strand
CCTGCCTCAGAAGATCTGGCAGCCTGTCGGGCCTCTGCACCATGGCGTTGAACTTGGTCACAGGCCCGAACATGGGGAAGTCTTCCACCACCTGGTAGAAGTAGCGGTAGCGAGCATCGGGTTGCGGTCCGCCGCTGATAGCGATCACTGGCGAGCAGGACTGATAGGCATCCCGCAGCCCTGCTGCCAGGTTTCCAGCTCCCACCGCCTGGCCCATGCAGATGCCGGGCTTGCGTCCGGCCCTCGCGTAGCCGTCGGCCATGTACGCTGCCGACATCTCGTGGTGGGTGGTCACCCGCTTGATGGACGTCTCCTCCATCGCGGCCATGGCCTGATGGAAGATCGCGGGCACCATGAAGACGTGGGTAATGCCGTAACCTTCAAGGGTCTTTGCGTAGAAATGTCCGGAGCTCATGACAGGCATTGAAGGAACCCCCGATTACTTGATTGCCAGTGGATGGAGGTCACTGACGCAGCCGCGACGATCTGTGAGCAGCGTGTGTAGTGTAGCGATATGGCGTTAACAGTGTAAGCGCGAGGAGCCGAACGGATCAATCGCTCTCGGAACAAATCTAGGGCCCACTTGTTTGTCTTTGCGGACAAGTCGCAGCGCCACGCTTGCGAATGCCGAACAATATACCGTTGACAGGGGGCAAGGTCTCAACTATATTGCCGAAGCTGGAAATCGGGCGTTTCCGGCACACGGGGCCAGCTTATTCAGAGAGCTGGCTCGGCATCGGAGATCGCTGCCGGCCGCACTAGCGAGGCTGCTAGTTCACCGTGGTGGGACACCAGAACGATCCAACCGGGTTGAGCAAGCACCCAAGTTTTACGGAGGCAGAAGATGGAAGAGCCCCAGGAGAAGTCGTACCCAAAACGGTACAGCCGTAGAACCTTTCTCACCACGGTGGTAGGTGGAACCATCGTCACGGGCGTGCTCACTGCTTGCGGCGCCACAACATCGGGCTCAGGCGCAGCGAAAAGTCCAAGTGCCGCTCCCGCGGGCGGAGCCGCCGCACCCACGGTTGCAGCCGGCGCCGCGGCGCCCACCTCGCCGGCCCCTGCCGCCAGCGTTCCGACAGTCGCGGGCAATGCCACAGCCCCGATGGTCAATATCGGCGGACTGTATCCGGTCACAGGAAGTTTCGCAGCATTTGGGCAGGACTGCGTGAACGCAGCCAAGCTCGCGGTGCAGATGGTCAACGATGGCGGCGGCATCAAGTCGCTGGGCGGGGCCAAGATGAACCTGATCATCTCCGACGTGCAGAGCGACACAACCGTCACCCGCACGGAGACGGAGAGGCTGATCACCACCTACAAGCCTGCAGCGATCCACGGCTCCTATGCCAGCGCTCTCACTTTGATCACCAGCCAGGTGGCCGAGCGGCTGAAAGTACCCCTGATAACCGGCTCAAGCTCGGATCAGTTGAATTCGCAGGACTTTAAGTACACTTTCACTCCTTTCGCTCGGGCTTCTCAGTTCGCGAAGACGATGCTCCAAATGGCGACACTGGTTGCCGACAAGCCGAAAGTGGCCGTTGTGTTCGAGAATACGGCCTTCGGTACCTCAACTTCCAAAGGGCTTCAAGACCAAGCGCCGGGCGCGGGCGTCGAGATCGTCATGTTCGAGCCCTACGCGGCCGGCTTTACCGATGCCAGCCCGCTGGTCAATAAGATCAAGGCGTCCGGGGCGAGCATGGTGTTCCCGGTTTCCTACCTTAACGACCTGATCCTCATCATCCGCACGATGAAGCAGATGGCAGTCAACATCCCCGTCAACGCAGGGTCGGGGGGAATCACAATGCCGGACTTCTACAAGAGTGTGGGAAAGGATGCGGAGGGGGTGGCCGGCGTGGCTCACTGGAACCACGACATCAACGCCGACGCGAAGACGGTGAACGCCGCTTACGAGAAGCTTTACGGGCAGTTCATCATGGAGTACGCGGGGGGTCTGGTCGCGCAGACCTACATGCTCGCTAACGCGCTGGAGCGAGCAGCCTCGACGGACCCACAGAAGGTGCGGGATGCCCTGGCAACCCTGGACGTCTCGTCAGGATACGCTGCCATGGGCCCGGGTGGCAAGGTGAAGTTCGACAACACCGGCAAGAACATCTACGCGCATCCGGTGGGCATACAGTGGCAAAAGGGCGATCTGGTGAGCGTATTCCCCAAAGAGGACGCTCAGGCCACACTGATGAAGCCCTAGGCCATGGGAACAGTAGTCGCCCAGGCTGTGGTGGACGGCCTGCTCATCGGAGGGATATATGCGCTGGTCAGTATCGGTGTTACGCTGATATTCGGCGTGGTCAAGATAGTCAACTTCGCCCAAGGCGAGTTCGTGATGATCGGCATGTACATCAGCTTCTTTCTGGCCGCTCACCTTGGACTCGACCCCATAGCATCGCTGGTCGTCTCAATGCCGGCGCTGTTCGTCGTCGGCGTGCTGCTACAGCGGTTCTTGATAAGGAGGGTTCTGGGGCTTGGCGACATGCCCCAGATCTTCCTCACCTTCGCGCTCTCGCTGCTGCTGATGAACCTCGCCGTTCTATTGTTCACTGCCAACTATCAGACGGTGAGGACTAGCTACACGGAAGCAGCATTGCAGATCGGGCCGCTGTACATCGGGGTGGCTCATCTGATCGCTTTTGTCCTAGCGATGGTGCTCAGCGCTGCCCTAGAGGTCTTTCTACAGGCCACAGATCTGGGCAAAGCGATGCGAGCCGCCGCGCAGAACCGAGAGGTGGCGATGCTGATGGGCGTCAACCCGGATCGCGTGTTCGAAGTGGCAATGGGGTCGTCGCTGGCGCTGGCCGGCGCGGCTGGCTCGCTGATCATGCCGACCTACTCCGTGTATCCCACGGTCGGGCAGGTATTCGTGCTCTTGGCCTTCGTGGCCGTGGTGCTGGGAACTCTGGGCAACGTCAGGGGTGCGCTCATAGCCGGCCTCATGATGGGAGTCGCAGAGTCGCTCGGCATCCAGTTCGTAGGGGCAGACTCGGGGCTGATCGTAGTGTTCGGGATGCTGCTTCTGACCCTGGCCGTCAGGCCCAGCGGCCTCTTTGGGGGACGGACGAGATGAAACAGGGGCTGCGTTCTTCGCGCGCTCTGGCGCTGTTGCTGGCGGCGCTGGTTCTGATCTCCCTGCCCCAGGTGGTGTCCAATTCCTTCGCCATCGACATCTTTATCAGGGTGTTGCTTTTCGCCTTTCTCGGCGTGGCCTGGAACCTCCTGGGGGGCTATGCCAAGCAGCTCTCCCTGGGCCACGCCGCCTATTTCGGACTTGGGGCCTACACTTCTACCCTGCTGCTGATTCGGTTCGGAGTATCGCCCTGGATAGGGATCATAATTGGCGGAGTGATGGCCATGCTGGCGAGCCTGCCAATAGGGGCGCTGTGCTTCCGGCTACGGGGCCCGTATTTCGCCATTTCCACCATCGCGACGGCTCAGGCCTTGATGCTGCTGTTTCTGAAGTTTCGCGATTTCGCGTGGGGCGCCGAGGGTACCACCATACCCTACCAGGGAAACTCGCCCCTGATGATGCAGTTCGATGCCAAGGCCGCCTACTACTACATCGCGCTTGCCATGCTGGTCATCGGGATGGCGGTCACCTACTGGGTCGAACGATCCTGGATGGGCTACTACCTGGTGGCGCTTGGAGAGGACCAGGACGCGGCGGAAGCCGTGGGAGTGAACGTGCCGCGAATCAAGCGGGATATATACATGATCAGCGCTTTCCTCACAGGTCTGGCAGGGACCTTCTACGTGCAGTACATCTACTTCATCGATCCGAACACCGCGTTTAACTTCAACATCTCAGTGGAGGCGGCGCTCGTGTCCATCGTGGGAGGGGTCGGCACATTGTGGGGACCTGTCGTCGGCACCATCTTGCTGGAGCCAACATCTGCCCTGGTGCAGAGCTGGCTTGGCGGCACCTACGCGGGGGTGCAGTTAATCCTCTACGCGCTCATCCTGATGGCAGTCATACTCTGGCGGCCCACAGGGCTGTGGGGCGTCTTCACCAGCGGCTACGACCGTCTGGTCAGGGCTGTCCAAGGGGAAGTCCCCAGCACGGCGAAGACCGTGCGGAAGGGGGGAAGCCTCGATGGGTGAGGTGCTGGTTGTTCGCGGTCTAAACAAGCGATTTGGCGGCCTGCGAGCCGTTCAAGACCTCAGTTTTTCGGTAGAGGAAGGTCAAACCGTGGCCCTTATCGGGCCGAACGGGGCGGGCAAGACAACGAGCTTCAACCTGATCACCGGCTACTATCGCCCCGACGCGGGGTCCATCCTCGCCTTCGGTCATGAACTTGTGGGCCTGCGCCCTTACGACGTGTGCGCGCGTGGCCTGGCCCGCACATTCCAGGTTGCCAGGCCTTTCGGAAAGATGACAGTGCTCGCAAATGTGATGACGGGAGCCTTCCTGCGTGACAAGAACATGAAGATCGCACGGGAGCGGGCTCATGAAGCGATCGAATTCGTGGGGCTGCCGTCCAAGGCGAACAGCCTGGCGTGCGACCTGACCACCATAGACCAACGGCGGCTGGAGATGGCCCGGGCTCTCGCGACAGAGCCTCGCCTCCTGCTTCTCGACGAAGCGATGGCCGGGCTGAACCCGGCTGAGGTCGATCAAGCCGTCGCGCTGGTCGGGCAGCTATCGAGCCGCGGGCTGACCATCGTCATCGTAGAGCACGTGATGAGGGCCATCATGGCGGTTGCCGAGCACATAGTGGTCCTGGACCACGGACAGAAGATCGCCGAAGGTACTCCCAAAGAGATTGCCGCGAACCCGGAGGTGATCCGCGCCTACCTGGGAAGCGGCTACGCACACGCGTGAACATAGGCCGGTTCCTTACCGGGATCAGGAGACTGGGTTGTCCCCAATCCAGTCTCCTGTAATACGAGTCGTGGAGGCCACTGGTGTTAGAGCTATCCGGAGTGAGCGCCAGCTACGGGTCGGTTAAGGCCCTGAT
>JAJYKO010000538.1 GCA_021788565.1 Chloroflexota bacterium | reverse complement strand
CATCTGCCACACCGGCACCTTCCGAGCTGCGTCCCCCATCAGGTAGTGGTTTAGCGTAGCGGTCAAGGCGGCGATGGTCATCTTGTCGATCCTGATAGCCCGCGCCAGAGGGTGCCGGCGCAGCGTCTCGACGTGCGCCGCCTTTCCGGCGATGAGGCCGGCCTGGGGACCGCCCAGCAGTTTGTCTCCGCTGAAGCAGACGATGTCGGCTCCAGCCGCGATCCTCTCCTGGACCATCGGCTCGTGCTGGAGGCCGTAGAGCGCACTGTCGAGGAGAGAGCCGCTGCCCAGGTCGTCCACCACGGGAACGCCGGTGCGGTGCCCGAGATCCACGAGTTCCTCGATGGTGGTGGAGTGTACGAAGCCATCGACGCGGAAGTTGCTTGGGTGGACGTGGAGCAGCAGGGCCGTCTCGGGCGTGATGGCGCGCTCGTAGTCGGCCAGATAGGTTCGGTTGGTAGTGCCAACCTCGACCAGCTTAGCCCCGCTCTGTTTCAGGACGTCGGGTATGCGAAACCCGCCGCCGATCTCCACTGCCTGCCCTCTGGAGACGATCACCTCTCGGCCCTGGGCGAGGGCGGATAGGACGAGCAGCACGGCGCTCGCGTTGTTGTTGACCGCCATTGCCGCCTCGGCATCGGTTATGCGCTTCAGCAGTTCGGCCACGTGCTCGTGGCGGGAACCTCGGGCTCCCTCGTCCAGGTGATACTCCAGGTTGCTGTATCCGGTGGACACCTGGAGAACTGCTCGAAGGGCATCCTGGCTCAGAGGCGCCCTGCCGAGATTCGTGTGAATTATCACCCCTGTGGCGTTGATCACCGGCCGGAGCGAGGGCGCGAAGCTGGACTCGATCTGCGAGCGCGCGTCGCTAAGGAGGGTGTCTGTGTCGGGGACGTCGCCCCCTGATCTGATCCTGGATCTCGCTTGCTCCAGGCTGTCCCTCAGGGCCTGGACCACGAGATCTCGAGGATAGCTCCCGGTCAGCTTCTCCGCGAATGGCTCCCTGAGGAGCCGGTCCACGCTGGGGAGGTGGCGCAGGGCTTCAGGGGTGCTGCTCACGACGTGGCTCCTCGTTCCCGGATCAGGCCGAAGGCGAGCATCCCGGCCAGAGCCGCAAGGTCCTCAGTGGGGAGATAACTCGGAGCGTCCGCATCGAACAGGATGCTAGCCTCGGCTTCCTGCTCATCGTCTCCAAGCCATAACACGCACGCCATCGGCAGTCGAGGCAGAGCGTTGAAGACGTAAGAGACGTCGCCCATATCGGCGCGCTCCCCTCCCAGGGCTGCCGCGGCCTGGTCGAGGCCCGCCGGGTCCGCCGCGAAGCTGCGAAGAAGCGGCCCGACCGAGCGACGCCTGAAGGCCGTCTCGTACACGCCGCCACCCGGGACCATCCGGAACGGGATCCATTCGTGTTTCACCGGACTACCGTCCGCCGTGATCAGGTAGTGCAGGACTATCAGGGTAGGTGAGACGCCGACCGGAGTGTCGGTGGTGACGTCATACACCAGGCACTCAGGAAAGGGCACCCTGTAGTCGCGACCGAGTAACCGTAGCCGGAACTCCGGTCCTTCATCCGTGGATTGCAGATCGACACCCGCGCGCCGCGCTACCTCCTCAGGGAGCAACGACCGAAGGTTGCGCTGCGCCAGTTCCAGGGCCGGCCGGTAGTTAGGCTGCAATACAGGTCCTCCTGCTTCCGATACGGAAGCCTCGGGTTCACGCTGAAAGCGCACTGAGTTGCGGCTCCCTTCCGAGGGATTCTAGTCCGGGGGCCGGAAGCGTGTAAAGGACCGCCAGCCGCATGTTTTTCTGATAGACTAGCGCCGCATAAACCCATCCCAGCGACGGTGTGACATGCGAGAGACGGCCCAGGTCGCGGTGATAATAGTCAACTGGAACGGACGCCGATATCTGGAGGGCTGTCTGCGGGCTGTCGAGGCGCAGACGCTCCCGGCGCTCGACGTGGTGGTCGTGGATAACGGCTCGGTGGATGGGTCGAGAGAGATGGTGACGGACCGTTTTCCGAGGGCGCGCCTGATCGAGAACGGCTCCAATCTGGGGTTCGCCGCGGCCAATAATATCGGGATCAGGGATAGTTCGGCTCCGTTCGTGGCGACACTGAACAATGATACCGAGGCGCGGTCAGACTGGCTGGAACGGTTGGTGGCGCCGGCCCTATCTGACCCCTCCGTGGGCATGGTCGCCTCCAAGATGGTCTTCGCGCACAGGCCCGAGATGATCAACTCCGCCGGGATCGCCCTGGACAAAGCGGGAATAGCCTGGGACAGATTGGGAGGGTATCTGGATCGGGGAGGCGGCGCGATTCAGGAGGTGTTCGGCCCTTGTGCTGGAGCCGCCCTATATCGGCGGACCATGCTGGATGAGATCGGACTGTTCGACGAGGACTTTTTCGCCTACCTGGAGGACGTTGACCTCGCCTGGCGTGCGCGGCTCGCGGGCTGGAAATGCCTCTACGTGCCGGACGCGGTGGTCTCTCACGTTCACTCCGCCACGGGGGTGGAGGGGTCGCCATTCAAGAGCTATCATCTGGGGCGCAACAAGATGTGGTGCATAGTCAAGAACTACCCGTCGCCGCAGTTGTACCGGTTCCTGCCCATGATAGTCGCCTACGACCTCGCGGCGGTCGCGTACGGGCTTGTGAGCAGGGGGGACCTCGCCGGCCTGAAGGGGCGGCTGGCCGGTCTTGCCGGGCTTCGCCGGCAGTGGGCCAAGCGTCGGCAGGTACAGAGAATGAGACGGGTGCCGTTCTCTGTTATGGTTCGGCAGATGGCGCCCGTCTCGACCCCATTTGGCGTGCTCAGCCGATATCGACACCTGAGCTTGGAGGAGGCATGCTAAACACGCAGGAGATTCAGGCCATAATCCCCCATCGGTATCCGTTTCTGCTGGTGGACCGCATCGTGGAACTGCGGGAGGGCATCGGCGCCGTGGGCATCAAAGCTGTGACGGCGAATGAGCCCTTCTTTCAAGGGCACTTTCCAGGCTTTTCGGTGATGCCGGGCGTGCTGATTGTGGAGGCACTCGCTCAGGTGGGGGCGGTGGTGCTGCTGAGGAAGCCCGAGAATCGACAGAAGGTAGCCTACTTCGCGGGAATAGACGGCTTCCGATTCCGGAAGCAGGTGACGCCAGGGGACACCTTGAGGCTAGAGGTGGAGCTGACGAAGATGCGCGGGCCGATCGGCAAGGGAACGGCTCGCGCCACAGTGGACGGCGACGTGGTTGCCGAGGGCGAGCTGATGTTCGCCCTGGGACCATCTTCGGTGGCCTCCGGTCCCGAGTCCGGCAGCGCGGATCAGCAGGGAGGCCGGTGATAGATCCTCGCTCTGCCTGCGACTGCGTACCTTCTTCGCCATCGACAGGGAAGCGAGACTCCGTGCGCCACACGGTACTCGCGGCCTTTGGGGCGACGGCGAGGCTGACCGGGCGGAAGCACCTGTCGTCGCTCCCTGCCCGGCCCCGTCTGCTACTGATTCGGCCGGACCACCTGGGCGACGTGCTGTTGACGTCGCCAACGGTCGAGATGCTGCGAAAGGCGCTGCCCGACGCGCACATCACGATGATCGTGGGGCCGTGGTCGGAGGCGGTGGCAAAACGCGATCCGCTGGTGGACGAAGTAGCGATCTGCCCATTCCCGGGATTCACACGAGCGCTCAAGGGGTCGTTCCTGGAGCCATACCGGCTTCTGGTGAGCGTTGCCTCTACCCTGAAAAGCCGTCGCTACGATGCCGCTCTGATCTTGCGCTTCGACCACTGGTGGGGGGCGTGGCTGGCCGCGATCGCGGGGATTCCCCTGCGCGCGGGCTATGGTACCGTGGAGTGCAGGCCGTTTCTAACCCATGCTATCGATCCACTGCCGCGCGAGCCGTGGGCGGAGCGTTCACTTCGGGTCGCGGGTCGGTTGCTGATGGCATGTGGAGTCGCCGTGCCGGAAACGCGCTTCCCGCTCCGCTTCGGCCTTCGGGAGCAGGATGTAGCGAGGGCAGGGCGCCTGTGGGATGACCTGGACTTCCGTGGCGGGAGGACTGGCGTCATTCACCCGGGGAGCGGCGCAGCGCTCAAGCTGTGGCCGGAGGACCGATGGATCGAGGTGGGAAGGTCGCTCGCGGCTCGGGGCGTTCACCTCTTGGTGACCGGCTCCGAGGCGGAGGCGGGTGCGGCCGGGCGGATCGCGCGGGGGGTGCCGGGGACCAGGTCGCTGGCCGGCAAGACGGACCTTGGGGTTCTGGCGGCGCTATTCCGCCGGTGCGAACTCGTGGCGGGCGTGGACAGTGGTCCTCTACATCTGGCTGTGGCTGTAGGGGTTCCCTCGGTACATCTGTTCGGCCCCACGGACCCCGCGGTGTATGGCCCGTGGGGGAATCCTGTGGTGCACCGAGTAATCACGGCGGAATGGCCGGGCTCTCCCTGCGGCCGTTTGGACTTGAGGCCGCTGGACGGGGAGTCGCCTTCGTGCATGAGGGCGATCTCGACGGAGCAGGTTACGAACGAGTGCCTTTCCCTGCTGGATATCCGCGGGTAGTTCGATCCCGCGTTGCCTTCTAATGGGAAGTGATCGAATTCTCCCTCTCCTTCTGGGAGAGGGAGCCCTCGCAGACGCTGCCTGTCAGGCGGAAGTCATTCTGAAGGTCGAGGAATGGTGAAGCAGTTCGCGAAGAGAGCGATATCGGATCTGGCGTACGCCGGGTTTGGGGCGTGGGGATTGCGACGAAGCGCGGCTGGGCGCTGCGAAGCCCCTGACCTGAAAAACGTTCGCTCGATCCTCGTCATCAGGCTCAATCTGATGGGGGACGTGATCTTCACGCTGCCCGCTATCGCGGCGCTTCGTGCGGCTGCGCCCCGCGCTCGAATCACCGCGCTGGTCCTCCCGTATACCGCGGAAGTGCTGCGGGGCTCGAAGCTCGTGGATCGAGTGGTTACCGTGGACGTCAACCGCTGGCGCAGGCTGGATTCCTGGCGG
>JAJYKO010000537.1 GCA_021788565.1 Chloroflexota bacterium | reverse complement strand
GTTACGGCCCGAAAGCAGGCAGAGGAAGAGCGCGAGAGGCTCATGGCAGAGATCGAGAAACGGGCGGCAGAGTTGGACGCCACCATCTCCTCCATGGGCGATGGGGTGGTGATCTGTGGCCCCGCGGGAGAGATCGTCCGCATGAACCCGGCTGCTCAGGAGGCACTAGGCGACTCCCTGCAAGGAGCCAGCTCCCTGCCTGGAGAGTGGATGAAGCGGCTCTCCATCGAGACGACCGACGGCAGCCCGATCCCGCCCGAAGACATGC
This sequence comes from Chloroflexota bacterium, assembly GCA_021788565.1. The sequence goes on along the minus strand of JAJYKO010000537.1, from coordinate 4,713 downwards.
CCATAGCTCGCGCACTCCGCGGCGAAAAGACCAAGGGCACCCTGGTGGTCCTCCGAAAGTCGGGAGACCAGACGGCGTGGGTCTCCACGAGCGCCGCACCCGTCCGAACTCCCGAGGGTAAGATGCTGGGCGCCGTAGCCACATTCACCGATATCACCCGCATGCACGAGATCCAGGAGCAGCAATCGGACCTGATTCACGCGGTCTCCCACGACCTGCGGACCCCGCTGACGGTGGTACTGGGACATGCCCAGGTGATCAGCATGGCGCTAGCTGGAAGCAAGCGGTACGGTCGTAGGAAAGATAGCGCCGACGCCATAGTCCTCGCCGCCAGGCAGATGGACTCCACCATCCGAGATCTGGTGGATTCGGCGCGGATGGAAGCGGGTCAGCTGGAGCTCGACAGAACCGACGTAGACCTGCCTGGCGTCGTCTATCACCTCAAGGAGCACCTGGCAGGCGCACTGGAAGTGGAGAGGATCCGGGTAGAGGTCGCGAAGGACTGTGCCCCCGTCTTCGCCGACCGCAATCGGCTGGAGAGGATTCTTCTCAACCTCTTCACCAATGCCCTGAAGTACTCGGACCCAGACACGGAAGTCACGGTGACCGTGGGACGGTGGTTCGACGAGGTAGTCACCTCGGTGTCAGATCGGGGGCCGGGGATCCCTCGAGAGGACTTGCCGAAGCTGTTCCAGAAGTTCGGCAGAACCCGGCAGGGAAGGAGCCGCAGGGATAGCCTGGGCTTCGGTCTCTACATAGCAAGAGGCCTGGTGGAGGCCCACGGCGGGCGCATCTGGGTGGAGAGCGAGGTGGGCGAGGGAAGCTCCTTCTCCTTCGCCCTTCCCATAGTGGAGCGTACCAAGCAGGTTTGACCCTTGGAATCGAGACTTCAGTCGGTGGTACTGAAAGAGCTGCTAAAGACCACCCGCTGAAGAACATTAACTCGTTGATTGGGTACTTCTTCGTGATACGGGCGGCCAGAGTCGGCCGCCCCTACAAGGGGTGTAGGGGCCGGCGGCCCTGCCGGCCCGCCTCGTACCATTACCGAATCAACCGGTTAAACGCCATAGGCGTCGATTCCAGGACTGGCAGGCCGGTCCAGCTGCGCGCTACACCCGGTAGGCCTCGGGCCTCAGAGTGCAGATGAAGGGAAGGTTGCGGTAAACCTCTCGGTGGTCGAGGCCATAGCCGACCACGAACTTGTCCGGCACCTCGAAGGCCACGTATGAGAGGGGAACGTCCACTAGCCGGCGGGCCCTCTTGTCCAGGAGGGTGCACACCCGAAGACTCGCGGGCTTGCGGGCCTTGAGGTAGCCGAGGATGTAGCGCAGAGTGAGACCGGTGTCCACTATGTCCTCCACCAGCAGGACGTCCTCGCCGTCTATGGGTAGGTCCAGGTCCTTCAGGATCCTCACCGCTTCTGGCCCCGAGTCGTTGCGGGTGTACTTGCTGATGAACATGTAGTCGGTGGAGACCGGCACCTCCAGCTTCCGCATAAGGTCGGTCATGAAGAAAGCCACGCCCTTCAGAATACCCACCAACCGCAGCCTCTTGCCGGCGTAGTCCTGGGAAATCTGGGACGCGAGTTCGCCGATTCGCGACTGAATCTCGCCCTCGCTCAGTAGAATCTCGCTTATCTCATCGAAAGTGGTGGGCGTGAGAGCCCGGTAACCGTATTTAGCCAGCAGGCTCTGATAATCCCTCTTGTAGAGAAGACGGATGCTAATCTCCGGGTACAGCTCCCGTAGGCGTCGCAGCTTGCGGTTCTTGCGGGTCACGAGGCTCTGCCGCATAGTGGTTAGCTCGATGTAGGTGTTCAGGGCAGGCAGGTAGAAGTCCGGAGTGAACATCTCGGTGACCCGGCCGCCGTCCCAGTGCAGTGGAAAGGACTTCGGCTCGTAGAGCCACTTGATGCGGTAAAAGTCCAGAATCCTGGCGAACTCCGCCTCGCTGGCATTGACGAAGCTGGGTGATGAGGACCCGATACTGGCGATTGGGGCGGATGGGTTAGGAATCGGGAAATAGGGGGTTAACCGCCACTTACCAATGGTTGACGCCTGGCTCCTGGCTCCTGACCTGCGTTTTCCGCCCCTCGGCCTGCGCTGTTCTCCCAAATTCCGGACTCCGTAGATGCACTTAGTGGCAAGACTCGTGCTATAATATACTTTGGTTTGGCCAGGGACGGAAAGAGCCTCGGATCGACGGCCTCGGTTTCCTTCGCCACTCCCCGGTATCTCGCGTGAGAATTGACGCGCAGGAGATCTGCGCGTTTTCTCTGGGCGCACTGTCGTGGGCCCATATTTTTGCGTCCCGATCTGGACGCAGGATTACCTTACTCGGAGGAAGAACGTTGGCAGGCACCAGCAAGACAGCGGCGCGCGCGCTCGGACAGAAGCAGGACATCGACCCAACCCAGAGGCTCTCTTCTCCCCGCAGTTGCATACGCTGCAGCAAGAAGATCGAGACGGTGGGCGATTACTTTCCTGTCAAAGTAGTAGGCAAGGGAATGATGGCCTACTGCAAGGCGTGCAGGGACCAGCTGTACCGTTAACCCCTCGGAAGTTGCCCTGCCATGAGGAACGACACTCGAAGCATGGCAGGGCTTGGCGGCGGAAGGTCGCACATGTCCTAAATCAAGGCGCGATTGGGCATGCAATTCGCGCTAAGCCGATGCCGGATCAGCAAATCTGCTGGCCGGCTCTTGGTGTTATGCCGGCTAGGATCGAGATATAGAGGAGCTACTCCTTTGCAGTTGGTCGCGGTACGACGCGCTCTTTCGCTGGACGAGTCATCCCGCCGGTTGCTAAGCCCTGACGGGTTCGCACAGGGCAAAGCGGTGGCGATGGCACTGAGAGAACAGTTCCCCAATGCTTCCCGCCTTCTCACCAGCCCTTCCATGCGGGCGGTCCAGACGGCCACCCTCATCGGAGCCGAAACCGGCCTCACCCCCGAAGAGTTCGAGCCGATCGACGAGGTAGTCCCGCCTCCGGAAGTCGAACGAGAAGAGTACCTCCACGACGTCTACCCGCGCTGCATCGCCGGTTTTCGGCAGATCGTCAATGAGAACGAGGGTGTGGTAATCGCGGTGACGCACCGCAGGGTCCTGAGCGCCTACCTTGCTCTCTTCTGGGGATTCGAGAATCCGCGGGACGCCTGGGTGCGGGCAATCGCCCACCGAACGGGGTGGGAACTGGACGTGCCGCCCGCTTCGATCACCGTGATCGACGTCAACGGCGAGGGCCGCCCAACCCTCAAGCGAGTCGGGGATGTGACCCACCTGGAGTAGTGACGAGTAATGAGTAGGCGGCTCACTCACCCATAACTCATCACTGCTTGCACAACGTCTGCAGCATCGCTATCTGCTGCTCGAGCATGGCGATCTGCCTCTGCTGAAGTTCCACCAGGTCGTTCCACTGCTTCTCCCTGAGCGTGTCCAGCTTCAAGTGAAGCTGCTCTATCTCCATCTCGGCCTTCAGATTCACCTCGTAGTCGTGCTCCGAGCGGATTCGGTCCTTGGACTCTTGCCGGTTCTGGCTCATCATGATCACCGGGGCCTGGAGGCCCGCGAGCAGCGACAGAATCAGGTTGAGCAGGATGAAGGGATACGGATCCCACGGTCGTGACAGCAGCAGGTAGCTGTTAACCCCTATCCAGATGAGAACCAAACCCAGGAAGCTAAGGATGAAGCCCCAGCTACCCGCCACATCCGCAAGCCGGTCGGCGATCCTCTCGCCGAAGGTCAACTGCTGGTCGTGCAGCTCGTTGACGTTTCGGCTGATCGGCTCTCGGTTCCTGATCTTGTCCAACAGCCTCTTCTCTAGCTCGGATACGGCGCGCACTTCGCCGGTGATAGTCTGGCCGGAATCTGAAGCGCTCATGCTGGCCTCCTCTGGACTTCCGTTCGACAGGCGCGCACAGTGTAGCGCAACGCCGCATGGAACCATATCCATCGCCTGGGCATTCGCACCATCCCGGTCACAGGGGGCAACAAAGCGACGGCAAGGCGCTTGCGGCAAGATTGGGCATCGATTCCGTGTGGACCCTGGCGACTTATTGAATATTTCTTGAGTGAGATTCCAGAAATCTTGAGGATTTCTTGAGCGAAGAGCGCGCCCAGCTTCCGCCCCGTGCACCTCATAATTCCTTATAATGACGCCCGCAGGGCGCCCGAAGTCAGGGGCACCTAGTGGGTCGTTTGCATCGATAGTAGCCATTCCTGGGTAGGTCGGCGGATTGGGATGACGGTCCAAGCTCCCGATCCGCCGACTCTGTGTCGCCGTTCCCGCGCCCGTTTCCGTCTCTCCTGCCGCCGCCCTCCCCACTCGAAGGGAGTCGGCTCGCGGTTCCACCCCCTGGCAGCAGCCTCCAGCCAGTCTATGATCTCCCCCGTCGTCTTCGGGTGCTGCCCGTCCAGGGCCCGTCTCTTGATGATCCTCTGCACCGACTCCGTCATGTTCAGCCACGACCCGCCCAAAGGGGTGTAGATCGGCATGATCCCATGGTCGAAGAGCCAGAGCACCAAGACTGCGCTCTTGTGGCCGGTGAGATTGTCCAGCACCAGGAGCATTCGCAGGGGAGGCAGCTTCTCCCTCAGGGTGATCCGCACCGAGAGCTCCTCCTGCCAGGACTCCCATGCCCGCCGGTTCTCCTCAGGGCCCAGGACCATCTCCGGTAGCGGCATTCCTGCCAGAACCGACTCCAACTCCGCCTTCA
>JAJYKO010000536.1 GCA_021788565.1 Chloroflexota bacterium | reverse complement strand
CCCCCACTTTCGGTCGGCGAGGCGACGGCAGGCAATGGCCAGCTGCTCCATGGCCTGGACGGTCTCGTCGCTGGGACCGCCCCAGGCGAACAGACGGTTGCTACGGCCAAGCCGCTCCAGCGCGCGTCGCAACTCCGGTTGAAACAGAATAGGAATCGAGACCAGCATGGCCGGGAGGAAGTTGCGCAGCATCCAATTGAGGACCACCAGGTTGAGGACGTTGCCCAGAATTGCCGCCAGCAAGAACAGGGTGACGATGCCTCGCACCAGAGCCACCGCTGTGGTGCCGCGGATCAGGTTGAGAATCCAGTAGATGATGAAGGCAACTATGACGATATCGAGAACGGAGCGCGCATCGAGGCGCGACAGCGTCAGTAGAATCGTCTGAATGAAGTTGCTCATAGGTCCGCCAGATCCTCGGGTAGTCGTAATTCACTCAGGAGCTCAGCTAGGGTTCCTCTGTGCTCATCGGTGGAGAAATCGATCAGTTGCAAAATCCGCGTCAGTGCGGCTGCAGTGGCCGCGTCGCCCGCGTCCACATCCCGGAGCACTAACTCGATCAGGCGGACAGCCTCCGCGACATCGCCAGACGCGAATTTGGATTCCGCCAGGCGCAGCAAGTCGTCTACATCTGTTCCGTCGCCGGAATGCGGAACCTCCACTCCCTCTGGGGTGGATTCCGGGGCTGACGTCTCGGGAGGCGCGACCAGTTCTCGAGGGGCAGATAGCTCCAGCCTTATCGCCTCCATCTCCTCGGCACGGTTCCGGCTCTGGAGAAGCTCCTCCAGCCGCGCAGCCTCTTCCGGCGTGCTGATCCCACCCTTCATCGTCCAGAGTAGAACTTCCAGCTCTTCTGTCTCCTGTCCCCGAAGCTCGTACAGCTCAAGCAGCCTGCGTGCCCTATCCGAGGCTTCGTCCAGCCTGCCCTGGGCAAGGAGAACCTTGCCAAGCACAGACTGCGCGGGCAGGAAATCTGGGTAAACGCTCACCAGCCTGTACATTTCATCGGCCGCGGAGCGGAACCTCTTTTCCTCAATCTGCTTGTCGGCTTTGGAGAGCGCCAAAGCAACGTCACCGTGCGCCCGCCTCGGCAGGGCGGCTATCTCGTCCAGATGCTCTGCCGCTGATCGTCCGAGCAGATCCAGTGATACCTCGGCTATCCTCTTGGACATATCGGTGGGAAGGCGATCTGCCATCGGGGACGACTGGAGCCAGGCCATTGCTTCGGTTGCGCGACCCAGGTCTCCGTAGGCTGCACTTTCGCGGAGGACCTCCAGCAGCAACTCAACAGCCGGCGCCTCTGCGCCGGATGCCTGCGACGTCAGGGCAAGGGCGCGCCGTGCCTCCTGCTCGGCCGAGTCGAGCTTATGGTTCAAAAGGTCTATTCGAGCAAGACCAAGAAGGGCGTCCGGCAGTTCGTCTGATCTCTCAAGAGCCTGAGCGAAGGCATGAGTCGCTTGATCCAACTGCCCGAGCTGTTCCAAGACTTCTCCCAGCCCTAGGAACTGTTGCGCCTCCTGCGAGGAGGCCGCGATGGACTGCTCGTAAAGGTCCGCCGCCTTCAGGAGTTCTCCGGAATCTCTGGCCGCTTCGGCCTCTTGCATCAGCGCGCTCCAGTTCGGGAGCGGAGCCTCTTCGTCTGCTTTCTCGTCGAAGGCTTCTGTGTGCTCGACGGCTTCTTCTGTCTGCTCGACGGCTTCTTCTGTCTGCTCGACGGCTTCTTCTGTCTGCTCGATGGGTAGATCTGTAGCGTCGCGGCTTGTCCCCGACGCTACAACTTCGATGTCTTCCGCGACTCGGGCTTCAGCTGTCTCCTGCTCGACTATGCCTTCCGCCTCGTCCTCGCCGGCAGCCGAGATTGGCTCCTGGTCTTGCGCTGACGATGCCGCCTCCTCTTCCACGGCAATTACTGCCGCCTCTTGCTCCACGTCAAGTAGCGCTGGCTCTTCTTCCTCAATCGCGGAGGTAGCTACCGCCTCTTCCTCGGTAGCTACGGCAACCTCGGGCTCCTCCGTCGTCTCGCGCTCGCTATCCGGGGCCTCCTCAGGCTCTTCCGATTCCAGGACCTCGGGTGCGGCTTCGATATCCAGGGCCTCCGTCTCGTCGACGGTGCTCGGCTCCGTTGTCTCCTCCGCGACCGCTTCGCTCGGCTCTGGCCGCACCACCTCCGTGAGGGCGTCGCTTCCAGCCGGTTCCTCGTCAAACCCAGCCGGTTCCTCGATCTCCTCGTCCGTTTCGACGCCGGCCTCTTCGAGGAACGTCTCCTCCTGAGGCGCCTCTTCTTGCGGGGGCGCCTCACCGGTGGCCTCCTCCGACTCAGGAGGAGTCGGCTCCTCCGGGAGGGGAGGGACCTCCGCCTCGTCTGCTGGTGGCTGCGACGTGAGAGCCTGGAACTCCTGCCATGTGGGTCCGCCGGCGGTTATCTCGGCCGGATCGGCGGGAGCGGCCTGCCCCTGTATGGAGACAGTGCCCGATCGATCCATGGATAGCGTTACGTTGGAGGCGTAGACCGTGATAGTAGGGTGATCCTCTTTGGTTGGGCGCGGCTCCGGTATCTCCCCTGTGTGGGGCGTGGGGGCGGCAGGAACGGTGCTCGCGGGCGGCTGCGGGGCCGCTTCAACCTGGACGCGCGGGATCAGCCGCTCTAGATCTTCCGGCAGGACCGTTTCACCCAGCCCCGCGGCGCGCCACCAGTACTCCATGGCACGCCTGATTCCGGCGAGCAGCCCCATGGCGAGGGGATTGGCAGCGTCCAAGGACACCGCTCTGTCCACAGTCTGGATGGCTTCCTGGAAACGACCCTGCACGGCCAGGTCGCGTGCGAGGCCCAGGTAACCCGGAATGATCTCCTTGACAGCGCCCGCCTGGACAGCCATCTCAACCAGTGAATTCCAGAGGAGGGGATTGCCAGGGGTGAGCTCCACAACCTTCTGCCAGGCCTTGAAGGCGTCTCGTGGCGAGCGGCGGCGGGTGTGTGCGTCGGCAAGACGGCCGTAGCTGACTGCCGCGGCTTCCCGTTCGCCGACAGCCTCCTGAAGCTCCGCCACACGCTGAAGCATCGTCAGATTCGACGGCTGGCTGTTCCACAGAGACTGGTACAGCGCCAGCGACTGCCGGTACTCGCCGGACTTGTACAACGCCATGGCCAGGTAGGTTCGTGCGGATATGTCGTCAGGGAACTCTTGCAGGGCAAGGCGATACTGCTCGGCAGCCTTGTTCCACTCTTCGTTCCAGGCGTGAGCGGAGCCCCGCTTCAGCGCCTCCTGGAACAGCTTGTTGTCCCTGGCCATGCTGTTCCTCCTACCCGTTAGGGCGAAGCGTTCGAGCGAACGCTTCGCCCCTGCTAGCTGGTAAAGATCACAGAAAGTAGGCCCTTCTGGGCGTGTAGCCGGTTCTCTGCCTGATCAAACACCACCGACTGCGGCCCGTCAATCACCTCATCGGCTATCTCCTCGCCGCGGTGGGCGGGCAGATCGTGCATCACAATCGCGTCCGGGTTAGCAAGCTTCAGTAGCTGCATATCTATCATATAACCAGCAAAAGCTCGTCTTCTATTCTCGCTCTCGGCCTCTTGCCCCATACTCGTCCATACATCAGTATAGAGGATATCTGCCCCCGCCGCTGCATCGGCGGGGCTCCTCACCACGGAAAGGGTTGCTCCCGTGATCTCTCGGTCTGGCGCCGCGCTATCAACGACCGTGGCCAATGGCTCAAATCCAGACGGGCACGCGATGCGAAGATGGACACCAGCCTTCGCGGTGGCCAGAATCAGCGAGTGGGCCACATTGTTCCCATCTCCCACGTACGCCATTACCAGTCCAGCCAGCCGACTCTTCTTCTCGCGCACCGTCAACAGATCGGCGAGCGCTTGGCATGGGTGCGTCAGGTCGGATAGGGCGTTGATTACCGGCACGCTTGAGAAGCTAGCGAGTGTCTCGATATCCGCGTGGCGATTGGCACGTACCACTATACCGTCGACGTAGCGGCTCAGCACTCGGGCCACATCCGGCACGCTTTCCCTCTCTCCGAGACCCACCTCGGCGGGCGAGAGATAGATAGCGTGCCCACCTAACTGCCGGACCCCCTGCTCGAAAGACACCCTGGTTCGCAGTGAGGGCTTCTGAAAAAGGAGCGCCACTGTCTTCCCGGCTAAGTCGGTACGCCACTTGGCCTGCCGGATCTCTTCCTTTAGCAAAAGGGCGCGATCTAAAACACCCTGAAATTCATCTGTAGAAAGGTCAGCCACGCTGAGGAAATTGCGCATGCGGTCCCCCTGATACAGCCGGGAGATTGTGGCCGGAGTGCTCACCGTGCTACCGGCATGAGGAGTGATACGACAGTATATCATAACCTCCACGCACGGACGGAAAGCAGCTTGGTGGCGGTTGTTTCTGGCATGAGAGATGCGTTCCCGCCCTAACTGGCGGCAGAATCGTGTTGGGCTGCCGGTTAGCAAAGGAGGCAACCATGCTCGCTTCGATCCTCTGGGTGATCATAGTGCTTCTGGTGCTCTTCTGGTTGTTCGGAGCCTTCGTCGCCAACCTGGGGAACATAGTGTGGCTGGCACTCGTGATCGCGGTAATCCTTCTCATCTACAATCTGCTCACGAGGGGCAGGGCAGAGATCTAGAATGTCTATTTGCAGGGGCGGCCGGCCCTAGCCGCCCGCGGGTCGGCAGGGCGCGACTCCAATGCTGAGAAAGCCGGTGCCCATTCCACAGATGAGTCCAATGAGGCTCGACGTTGGGAGCTCCTTCCGCCACCTTTGCGCTGGCGGCAGCATCTTGATTTCACGGACCCACTGGTTGGCCATGCGAGTTCGGAAGTAGATCACGATCGAGTTGAGCATCAGGGTGATCCCTGCCAACAAATCCAAGCAGCAACCCCAGGACAAACATGACTCCCGTGACGACCGGATCGACCACAGAGATTCCTCCCGAGACGGTGCAGTAATGGCGTGGAAGTTTAACCATCCGCGGAGAGA
>JAJYKO010000535.1 GCA_021788565.1 Chloroflexota bacterium | reverse complement strand
TTCCGGTGCGGCGATATTCGGCAACTGCACGTGGGTAGCCCCCCGAAGTCAGAAATGCCTGCCATCGTAGATCAAGGTCTTCGGTAAACAGTTCCAGTCGACTAAGAACCTTTAGGGCTGCATCCCCTTGGAGGTCCCAAACCGGCGCAGGCGGATCAAGGGGAAGACTTTCTCCCCAGGCCTGTAGATAGTCTCTAAAGGACATCGGAAGAAGGAGACGATCGCGGTCCCAAGCGCTGGTTCCGGCACGGCCTGCAAATAGATCCCTCTCAGCTTCAGCATCAGGGTCCCAAGACGAACCTGTGCAAACGACGGTATCTCCGCTCAACAGGGTGTTATCCCGAAGGTACTTCAGTGTTTCGGTCCAACCCTTGATCCCTGTCACTTCGTCAAGGAGCCACACCCTGGGTGCCGGATCGATGGACTGCGTAAGATCGCGCCCTATCTTCTGAACTCGGTTCAGGTCAAGCGCTCGCGTGCCATCACATGGGAGATAGATCACCTGCCGTGGATCGACGTCGCGCCGACGACATAGAGTGGCCGCCGTGTCCTTTAGTAGCACCGACTTTCCTACGCGCCGTGGCCCACGAACCACCACCAGCTTGTCGTCGATCGGACCCGACGCAACATCCTGAAGAAGATCAGAACGATAGCCTAGGTCAAGTGGGGCGCGACCACGAAGTGTCGCATCAGCAGCTTGCCAGTCTGAGGCATCGCCGCCCATGATCGCGGCTCGCCACCATGGGTTCTGATCTCGAAGGCGCTCTCGTATCTGGTCGTCTCTCACAGTGCGCCCATGATACCACACCCCCGGGGTCGAACACTATGGTGATAGCGGCGACCCCCTCGGTCGAGCACTATGGTGATAGCGGCAACCCCCCCGGTCGAGCACTAGGTCTGCGCCATTAGCCCTTCGCCAGCGCCGTCCCGGATTAGGCGGCCCGCCAGCGGAACTACTTCCTCCAGCCGCCTGACCTGATCTTTCCGCTCAGCGGGTGAGTTCCGTGCGCCCTCGCAGCGCACAGGGTCCCAGCCGGCGCGAACCCGGTGGTCCTAAAGGGTCCCCTCCCGCGTCGTTCGACGACGAGGCGTCCCCGGCGGAGCAGTCCCCCCTGCAGAACGCCATCGCCCAGTACGAGTCCTGGCTCGGCTATTGGGACACCAGTGCGGTCCTGACTGACGGTGGCCGTGAGTATGTCTACGGAGCCTCCACGCGCCCCGCTAACCACAACGACTGGCCTGTCGCTCTGAAGTTGGTCGACCGGCTGCTGGCAGCGGGGGATAGGCCGGGCGCGGTCGACGCGGACCGTGGGTTCACCGGCGGGCGGAGGTGGGTGGACACACTTCGAGAGCGGTGTCTGCATCCAGTGTTCGACTTCAAGCAGGATCAGGCCAAGCGGGACCCCGATTGGAGAGGCTGCCTGGTGCTGCAGGGCTGGCCCTACCTACCGCAGTTGCCCCAGCGACTCTGGCACCTGGTTGCGCCGGCTGTTGGCGAGCGCAAGGAGGGGGAGGGCAAGAGGAGGTGGGAGCAGTTTTGCCGCGACGTCGAGGAGCGTGAGCAATACGCTCTGGTGGCGCACGGGCAGCCGACGCCCACCAAGGCGCGGGTGAGTTCGCCGCTGTTCCGCGGCCGCAAGCTCGGCTGTCCCAAGGTTCCGAGCTCAATGCGGGGACGCGCCCCAAACTCGCCGTGTGCGAGGGCAACCATGGCGACGACGAGGCCTGTTGTCTCAAGACCGGCACGTTTAAGGCCGAGTACGCACCAATGGGCTACCAGTACCCGACGTGGGGAACCAAGCAGTGGCGCGAGCGGTACGCCCGGCGGTCGGGGGTGGAGCGGAGCTACAACCTGTTCAAGAGCAAGAACGTCATCGGCCTGACAAAGGAGCACTTCCAGCTGCGAGGCGAGATCAATCTCGCCCTACTTTCGATGGTCGGCTGGGTGGCGGTCAACCTCCACCTGCGCCACCTGGACCGGGAGGAGGCGGCCCATCCGCCCAAAGTTCCCCACTCCCGAGGTCAGGTGGCTCTGGCCGCCTGACCCAGAGCCCGCTCCGCGATTACAGTTCAGCCCTCCGAGGATTCCGCACGTCCTCGTGAGGGCTGATCTCGTCTTCCAGGGCCGCTGAGGGCCCCTTCGACTGAGTTCCAGAGCCGGGAGTCCGGTCTCTGGACAGCAAAACGCTCGGAGATTGCTCTTTGAGCGTCTGCTTCGCGAAAGGCGCAAGCGTTTTGCGAGTTATTCGCAAGACGCTCCGGTCGAGGGGTTTACTGACTTTTCAAAGGGCGCTTGAAGTGGGCGATTCCTGCGAGGCACCAGGGCATCTGTACACGCTACTTTCGGGATTCTTACACTTCTTGATCTCAGGCGCCTGAGCGGTGAGATCAGGACTCAATCCGCTCCCGAGCAACCAAGGCGGCGTGGAGTGACTGCCGCGACCAAGTGCCAGTGCACGTGGGCACTCCGGCTAGGTACTTACCTTCGCCCAGCGGCGGGTCCGCACCCATATGCTTGCGCACGATTTTGTTTGGCGCGTGCCGCATGCCCTTCATCGGGGTTCCTTCTGTCACCTGGGCCGCTGAGAAACTTTCAAGCCACCCGGATCCACTCACGGGGGGCCGGTCAGTAGCGTTAGCGCCTCAGCCTTGGAGTGCAGCTGTCGGATCCGATCCTCGGGATGTCCAAGAGCCCGTAGCATCTGGATCAGCCCGTAAGGGATGCCGTCCTCGGGGGAAGACTCGTTCGGCTGGGGACGGGGAACTGGGGTCGCGTGATCCACTGTCGCCCAGAACTGGGTGGGAGTGCAGCGGAGCTCCTCCCGGCAGATGTAGGCAAAGAGGTCGGGATTGCGGATCGGCTTGTCGCCATGGGCCACCTCTGTGGTGAGCACATCCCCAGTGGCTAAGACCTTCCGGTAGACCGTGTGCCCCGACTCTCGCTCAGGGATCCAGCCGTCCATCCGGCAGAAGGCGTGCTGATCCTTGCTGCGCGGCAGCCTCACGCAAGGACCGGAGCCGGGGCGCTATTACCGTTGTACTCCTCCGCCTCCTTGGCCGCATCCAACGCCAACATCTGGCGCACCGCGGCGGTGGAGCCAGCGATCTGTGTCCGACGGACATACCCGATGTTCTCTCTGTGGTTGGGGGCGTGCTGGAGGTGTTTCTCCCAGGCCGATGCGTAGTCCACCAACGCCACAGCAAGTTCATCGATGGCCGCCTCCACGGTCTCGCCCTCGGCGTGCACGGGGAGACCCTTGATCCAGGCAGCGACACTTTTGGCTCCGAAGCGGACTTCAATCCGGAAGGGTGCCTGCCGCTCGAGGAGCTGGCGGTACTCGGAGGCGTTGGCGATGACCACGTCGCATTCCTGGTTGCGCTCGATGACCTCGACCCCGCCCTCACTAATCCGTGAGTAGAGTCGGCTGAGCTGACTTCGCGCCTCCGTGAACTTCATCCCTTCGTCTCCTTGTGCAACTGTATCTGTGCAGATTGTACACTCTGCACATCCCAATGTCAAGTGGCGGGGCCGACGGTCACCCTCTGCGACTCGGTCGGGGCTACCTATCTTGGTCTCACCAGGCTTGACCGATGAGCCCGAGCCCCGACTCGTCTTCTAATGCTCGAGTTCGGCTTCAACCTTCTGTCGCCTCGATGGGATCCACGGATGAGGTTCCCGGCACGCACAGTGTCCGACTCGACGAATTCCGCTCGATCTCACCCCCACAGTCCTCCTCCCGCCGGTGAGTGGGTAACTCGGATTGGGCGGAGGGCAGGAGAGTCAGTGGGTAATGCCCACTTGCCCACCATGTGCTACAATTTCGGCCAGGAATATCGATGGCTAGTAAGGATGGGATCGGAATGACCTTGGTGCCGGGATTCGAGCCGCGAGGCGAGGTCACCGCTGACGATAGGGCGCGTGTCGCCTTTGGTAGGGCCGGGGTGCACGGGCGGGATCGATTTTTGGTCTCAGTAAGCCCTCGCGGCGAGATCATGCTCACCCCGGTAGCGAGCATCCCGAAGCAGGAGCTGCTCATCTGGGAGCGGCCAGAGGTGATGGCATCGCTCCTTCGGGGGCTGGACGACTACCAGAGCGGGCGCGTCCTTAGCCGCGATGACTTCCTTGACGAAGACCTTGGGGAGTGAGTGCCCCGCCGTTCAGGCTGGTCTTCACCGACGAAGCTGACAGCATCCTTCGGGAGCTAGGGCAGCCTGCTCATCGCGTGAAGCTAAAGAAGGCCCAGAAAGGGCTGCGTCTACTTCGAGACGTCGGCCCACGACATCCCGGCCTGAATAGTCATCGCTACGAGTCAATGGTCGGCCCGAACGGTGAGGACGTGTGGGAGTCCTATTTGGAGAACCAGACTCCGAGCGCATGGCGGGTATTTTGGATCCATTCAGGACCGGATACATTGACTATCCTCACATTGGGACCGCACCCATAGCCGGCCAATTACCTCAATGTTGGGCTTGGAGTTTCAAGCTCTGAAACTGGGAGAGAACTAGTCCGCGAGCGCTGCTGGCGATCAACGAACTTCCCCAGGCTCCTGAGCTACCCGGGGGTCGGTCGGAGTCTAACGCAAGGTCATGGGCAGCGCCTCCCTGGCTGGTCGGACGGGAATCGGGGACTGGAGCGGATGGGGAGGTGCCAATGGCTCGAAAACGAGCCGCCGTGAGGGCCGTAGGGGCCGGCGGTGGAGTCCAGTGGTCCTGAGCACCCCGAGATTTGGGGGTCCGGGTCGTTTCGCCCGTCTGCCGCGACCCCAAACTCGCAGTGTGAGACGGCAACCACGGGGACGACGAGGCGTGCTGCATCAAGACCGCCACCCTGAGGGCCGAGGAGATCCCGAGCATCTTCCAGTTCCCCTTCTGGGGCAGTCCCGAGTGGGAGGAGAAGTACGCCAAGCGCACCAACGTGGAGCGGGGCTTCTCCAGCTTCAAGAACCCGGACGTGATCGGCCTCACCAAGGGCCAGTTCCACTACCG
>JAJYKO010000534.1 GCA_021788565.1 Chloroflexota bacterium | reverse complement strand
GTCAAACGTTCGAGTTCCGCGACAGCACGCCCAACGCCAATATGCTGGTGGATCCCCACTTCCACGAGCCAATCATGGGCATGTCCGTCTACCAGGACATGATGGTGAAGGTGAGCAAGGTCTGAGGCACGGGGCAGGCTCACCTCCTCCCGCGGCGGGGTAGTCACGAGCGGGGGTGAGCCTGCCTGGAAAGGCGGGAAACACCGTGAACGCACCCGAAAGGGAAGACCCGAGAATGGGCGCTGGGGAGGCAACGGTGGAGAAATGGGGGGATGGCGAACCCGATGGCGATGGAGGTTCGGCCCCCGAGTCTCGGCTGGCGCTGGTCCAGCGCGTGCGGGCCTACAGTCTGTTGAAGGATCTCCACAGCTATCCCCTGCGTGAGGAAAGTCTGGCTGCCCTCGACAGTTGGCACCTGACGCGCGAGGCGGAAGGAACCGAAGGTGGTATCCTCGCGGCCAGGGACGGGCTCGCAGCCATACGTCAGTTTCTCGCGGCGGGACCTCCGGTGTCCATCGTGCTGGAAGGGTGCGATCGGGAGTACACGCGCCTGTTTACGGGGCCGGGCACCGAGCTCGTGCCGCCTTACGCTTCCTTTTATACTTCTCGTGGCCGGCTGATGACGGAGGATACCCTTAGGGTGCAGAGGGTCTACGCGGAATGGGGCCTCGGTCCCTCGGCGATGGGCAACTATCCGGCGGATCATATCGCATTCGAGATGGGCTTCCTCGCCTTCCTGGGGGAACGTATCCTCGATGCGTACGACGCGGGAACCGAGGCGGAGAGAGGCGGAGAGGAGGCGCTGGCTGCATCTCGCTCCTTCCTGGCGCAGCATGTGGCGGTCTGGGTGCCTCGCATGGTGCAGCGGCTGCTTCAAGCCACTTCCCATCCACTTTTCAGGGGGCTGGGGCTTCTGACAGTTGGGTATCTGAGCGCGGACCTGGAGGCAATGGCGGCTGACGGGTGATTGGCATGACCTGGCGGAACCGAAAAGGATGGTTATCTGGGGGGCGGCTGATAGGATGTCGCGCCTTGATCCTCATCGGCGTGCTGCTCATTGCCATGGCGACCGGCTGCGGCGCCGACGCCGGCCCGCGGGTCGACCTGTCGCAGAGGGCGGTCGCGCCGGTCCTGACGGCGCCCCCCACGGGATCCCAGCCCGTTTACACCTTCAGCTACGACCACCGCCTGGAACCCACCGAGGACGCTCAGATGTACGCATCGCTCCTCGATTACCTCGCGGAACGCACCGGCCTGCGCTTCCGGCTTTACGTGAGCCAGGACAGCCGGGATCTCGTCTCCGGGCTCGATGGCGGACGTATCGACTTTGCCGCGGTGGGTGCCCTCTCTTACCTGCAGGCCGAGCAACAGGACGGGGTGCGCATGTTGGCGGTAGGACGTAACTCGCAGGGACAATCCACCTACCGCGCGGAGATTTTCGCCCGCCCGGACAGCCCCATCCAGCACGTCGGCGACCTGCGAGGCAAGAGCTTTGCGTTCGGCTCCCGCACGTCCACCCAGGGCTATCTCATCCCCCTCATCATGATGAGTGAGGGCGGCCTGCGCCTTCAGGACCTGCGCGAGTACGAGTACACCGGCTCCCACGCCGAATGCGTCGACGCCGTGCTGAGCGGGCAATTTGACGCTGGAGCGCTACAGGACACCCTCGCCGACCGCCTGGCCGCCGAGGGGTCGATCCGCATGGTGGCCACGTCCTCCGCCTACCCCTCCAGCGGCATAGCGGCGGGGGCCGGCGTGCGTCCCGAAATCGCGCAGCGCGTGCAGGATGCCCTCCTGGCGCTGGACCCTCAGGGCAAAGACGGCGCCAGCCTCTACCGCTGGCCCGATTCGGAGATGCCCGACGGCTTCGCCAAGGCCCAGCCAAGCGAGTATGAGTCGCTGCGCGGGTTTGCTCGACAACTGGGGATCCTTGACTCAAGTGGAGGAACGCAACCGTGAAGCTGCGCTGGCGCGTGGCCGGTGCCGTGAGCCTGCTGCTGGTCGTGATGGGGGTCCTGACTATCGCCAGCATCGACCGCGTGGTGACGCAGGTGAGCCAGCAGCAGGCGGCGGAGCGAGGGCTGGCAGTGGCACGTGCCGTGGCCGCTGGCGTGGCCGATTCGGTTCTGGAACGAAAGCCCCTCTCAACCCAGGACATCATCAATGGTCTCCAGCAGTCCACGCCAGGGATCCGATACATCTACGTTACGAACCTGGACGGGTCTGTTCTGTCCACCTTCGGCCGGGGTTTTCCAGTCCAGTTGCTGACCGTCAATCGCTTGCCGGAGGGGGCATCGGAGAGCACGAAACACATCCAGACCTCCGAAGGACCGATCCTGGACGTGGGAGTCGCGGTTCTCCCCGGCATCCCTTCCCAGGTTCACGTGGGCTTTGCGGAAGATGCGGTCGCGCAGATGGTGAATCAGGCGAGCCTGTGGATCATCCTCCTGACGCTCCTGGGGGTGTTGCTGGGCACAACCGGGTCTTACTTCCTGGGAGGCTGGATCTCCCGACCCATCGAGGCGCTGAGCCGTGTCGCCGAACGGCTGGGCCAGGGCGAACTGGACCGCGAGATTCCGTCGACGCGCGGCGACGAGGTGGGCCGTCTGGGCCAGGCGTTCAACGCCATGGCCGCGAGTCTGCGCCTCAAGTTCGCTCAGCTGGCTGACTCGGAACGCCGCTACCGCACCATTCTCGAGGCAGCCGATGATGCGGGGGAGGGAGTTGCCCTGTTCCGTGTGCAGGGCGATGGGGATAGCCAACTCGTCTACGCCAACGAGACCTTCGCCCGTTGGTACGGTATAGACGCGCAGGCGGCGTGCACCACGGCCAGAAGCCTCCTGCCCGAGTCCTCCGATCAACTCGTGTGGGAGCGGCTGCTCCCGCCGTTTGATGATCCACCTGGTGGCAGCGCGCCAGTGGCCATGACGATGCAGGGGGAAGGAGCGGGCCTCCTCCATCTGGAGATCTCCGCGCGCCGTTTCACTTACGAGGGTGAGCCCGCCGTGATCTGGTTAGTGCGCGATGTCACGGTGCGCCACCGAGAGGAGGTGGAGCGAGCCCTGCTGCTCCAGCAGACCATCACCGCGCAGGAGGAGGAGCGCTACCGCATCGCCCGTGAGCTGCACGACGAGACGTTGCAGTCGCTCAGCGCGACTCTCTTCGGTATCAAGGTGGTGGAGGCATCCCTTCATCAGGATGCACCGCCCGACCACATCGAGGAGTCTCTGGGCCAAGTGAAGGGAAGGCTCACCGGCACGATCCGCGAGGTGCAGCGGGTTATCTACGATCTGCGCCCGATACTGCTGGACGAACTCGGTCTGGTGCCAGCCATTAACTCCATTGCCGATCTGCGCCTGCGAGCCCAGGGCATCGAAGCGGATGTCCAGGTCGTCGGACATTCCAGGCGCCTCGACCCTCATCAGGAGGTGGCGGTATTCCGTATCGTTCAGGAGGCGCTTCAGAACATCGTGCGTCATTCCGAGGCGCGTTCCGCAGTAATCGCCATCGAGTTTCGCCCTGACTCCCTCTTCATCCAGGTAGCGGATGACGGGATCGGGTTTGATCCGAGCCTCGTCCCGAGTGAGCCCGACACCGGCAGCGGGCTGGGTCTTCTGGGGATGCGGGAACGAGCCGGCTTGATTGGTGGAACGCTGAGCATCGACTCAGCGTCGGGCGAGGGGACAACGGTGGTCCTCACGGTACCACTGCCGCAGCCCATGCCGGAAGCCCAGGGAGCATCCCAGGAGCGTGCCTCCTGACGAGTGAGGTGACCATGAGCAGCGTTCCGCCCATTCGTGTGATGTTGGTGGACGACCACGCCATCTTGCGGACCGGGGTTCGGTCCTTTCTGCAACTGTACCCGGACATCAAGGTGGTGGCGGAAGCCTCCAGCGGTGAAGAGGCCCTGGTGAAGATCGGCGAGGTGCACCCGGAGATCGTGCTCCTCGACATCGGCATGCCGGGAATGAACGGCCTTGTGCTGGCCGGGCTCCTGCGTGACCGTCACCCAGGCGTGAAGATCCTCGTGCTCACCCAGCACGACAATCCCGAATACCTGCAGGTGCTCCTCCATACGGGCATCGACGCGTACGTGCTGAAGCAGTCGGAGGGTGAGGAGCTAGTATGGGCTATTCGCGCCGTTCATGAGGGCAAGAAGTTCCTGGACCCTCAGGTCACCGGTACCGTTCTCGCCACGTACCGCGAGAAGCCGGCAGAGACGGCGGCCATGGATCCCTGGGATACGCTGACGGGGAGGGAGCGACAGGTTCTGATCCTTCTCGCGCAGGGGAGGACGGTGCGGGAGATCGCCGGCGATCTGGTACTGAGCCGCAACACGGTCGACTTTCATCGGGCCGCCGTCTTTCGCAAGATGGGATTCCACACCCGCGCCGATCTGATCAAGTACGCGCTGAGGCGGGACCTCCTGACATGAGCAAGCTCGCAGGTCCCTGTGCCTAAGCGTCAACCCCCGCTCGGTGGCCAATTTGCCGATCCGCAGCCGAGGTATGGCCCACATCTTCGCCATTCTGCGACCTCACCACGATCCTGCCACCATCGCGAGTTCACCTTCACGACCGAACACCCGGATACAGGGAGAGCAGGGAAATTCCCTGGCCCCTACCTGGGAGTTTTCCTAGTTACCCTCTGAGACACCTTCCCCTACCTTTCCACGTGTCTACTGCCTATCCCCGTGCCCTCAACGCGTTTAGAGATTCCACAAGGAGGTTCGCATGGCAACGGAAAGCAAGCGGACCACACCGGCCAATGAAGGCCAGAGCGAAGGATCCCGGCGGGACTTCCTACTGAAGTTCGCCGGCACGGTCATCGCTGGATTGGTCGCGCCGGTAGTGGTCGGCGAGGTGGCAAGCGCCGCCCCACCTCCCCAGGCGAAGCCCGCGGAAGGCCTGGCCGAGATCCCCTCGGTACCCGCGCCCGCCGCGGGTGAGGACCCGGTGGTTCGGATGATGCAGGACCTGCAGAGGGCCCT
>JAJYKO010000533.1 GCA_021788565.1 Chloroflexota bacterium | reverse complement strand
GGGGGTCTAGCGTCAGACAAGACCCGCTCGACTCGCTTGTGCAGGGGAAAGGGTTCAAGGTAGTTCACTATCCACAACTTGCCGGCCATTTTCTCTCCTCATCGAACGGGAATCGCCGTTGGGCATAACGCTCGGGGCTCCGTGAAAGTTGCGATTACCGAGTCGGTGCGTTCTTTCGCCACAAGATTTATCAGCACGTCCCGTTCCTGGATGATCAAACGCAGGGTGCGAATGGCACTCGCGCATATTCAGCTCGTAGGCCGTCGAACTGCCCTGTCTTCTTCGGGCCGTCAAAGAGGCCATCCCAGCAAGCCGTCCATCGAGGTTGGCGTTGTCGCATTCGGGGTAGTAACCTTACCTCCTGTGCCATTCAGAAAGCCGGCTGGCTCGGATGGTGCGCTACGCGTGCGCGAACCCGATAACAAAGAGGTGGACACCATTGACGACATCGTTATCTAGCAGCCTCCGCCCTATGCTGGAGGGAATCCTTCCGTCGGCCCGAATGAACGGCATGGCGGTGGGAATTGCTCGCAGTGGTCAGCCGCCCGAGTTTCTATGCGTGGGTACGGACGCCGCTGGCCGCGCTATCACCGAGCAGAGTCTCTTTCCTGTTGCCTCGTTGACAAAGCTCGCCACTGCGCTGGCCGTACTGCGCCTGATGGACGCAGGCCAAATCTCGCTGGACGATCCCCTCGCCCGGCACATCCCCGAGGCGGTTGCGGCCGGAGACTGGAACGTCACCCTTCGCCGGCTTCTAAGCCACACCAGCGGCTTGCCCATGGACCCAGTGGGCGATATCTCGGCCTACGCACCGGGGCTGGACTGGCCGCTCCTCGCCGACGCCTGCATCCAGACCCCACTCCGGCAGCCGCCGAACACGCGAGTCCAGTACAGCAATGTTGGGTACGGACTGCTGGCCGTGATAGTCGAGAGGGAGACCGGATACAGCTTCGCCTCAGCACTGGAGAAGCTGGTACTTGGACCTCTCGGCATTGAGGCCTACCTGAGCGCGGAGCTTCCCCGTCCACCCGTCGCCCTCACCGGGGTCCGCGGCCGGCACGCCAAGACCGAACTGGAGCCGTTCAACTCACGCTTCTGGCGGTCTCTGGCCATGCCGTGGGCGGGGCTCCTAACGACACCGGCCGGCGCCCTCGCGCTGGTTCGGGCCTTCGCGGGCCATCCCGATGGGTTCTTGAAGCAATCCACTCGCGAGGAAGCGACCCGAAATCAGAGCGACGATCTGGGCGGAGGCTTCGTCAGGCCGCTGATATGGAAGCCCTGCCCCTGGGGACTGGGTGCGGAGGTACGAGGCCGGAAACTCCCACACTGGGCGCCGCTGGAGGCCAGCGCCGCGTCCTTCGGCCACTCAGGGGCGTCGGGCTGCGTCGCGTGGTACGACCCGGCCACAGTTACAGCCTGGACTATTCTGGGTACCCGAACCGCGGATAGCGGCTGGCTCGTTCGCCGCGGCCCGGAGATCGGGGATGCCATCCTAGCTGGATCAAAGTAGCGTGAGTGGGAGACGGGGCTACACGCGCCCGCTCTTCTCTCGCATGGTCCGTGTGTAGGCATCGAGCGTCACGGCAGCCAGCAGCACCGCTCCCGTGACCATGAACCGTATGGAGGACGAGAGGGCGAGCAGGTCCATACCATTGGCGATGGACCCAATCACCAGCGCGCCCAGGAGGGCGGACCACGCACTTCCGCGCCCTCCAAAGAGGCTGGTGCCTCCGATCACAGCTGCCGCGATCGCGTTCAGAAGTACGTCGCCGCTGCCTGAGGACTGGTTCACGGCGAGCAGCCTGGAGCCAGCCAGGATGCCGCCGCACGCAGCCAGAGTAGAACTCAGCATGAACACCAGAATCCTGATCCGGTCCACGTTTATGCCGCTCCGGCGCGCGGCCTCGGCGTTACCGCCAACAGCGAAGATGTATCGCCCGAAGGTCGTTCGTTTGGTGATGAAATCGAAGAGAACGATGAAACCGATGAATACTGGCACAGCCGAAGGCACACCCTGGATAGGATTGAACCCCGCCGGGCTGCGGTTCACGCTCATGATGCCGGTGACCATGACCACCCCGACGGCCACTAGAGCCACCCGAGCTAGCGTCGTCGTGAGAGGCGCCACATCTAGCCCGGCCTTGTCGCGGTTCTGGCGACCCATGAATGAGGCTACTGTGTACACGCCAACGAAAATGACAACCAGCCCCCAACCCACAGGTAGAGGCAGAATAGTGTTCGCGATTCCCACTATCATGGGATCAGTCAGGTTCACGGTACCGGTGTTTCCCAGAACCCAGAGCAGCGCACCTTGCCAGCCCAGAAAACCTGCCAGCGTCACGACGAAGGAGGGGACCCGCATCTTCGCGAACCAGAATCCCTGGAAGAGCCCGATACCCACGCCGGCCAGCACGCCGGCCCCCACCGCGACTACCGCCGGCTGCCCACTCTTGGCCGACAACACCGCCATTATCGCCGCGCAGAAGCCGCTCACTTCGCCGACGGAGAGGTCGATCTCGCCGATCAGAAGCACCAGCACTATGCCGACGGAGATCGTCCCCACGGCTGCGATCTGCACCATCAGGTTGGTGATATTTACCGGCGTGAGGAAGTTGCTGTTGCTGAATTGAAAGACGATAGCGATCAGAATCAGCCCGATGATGACCGGAGCCGAGCCGGCGCTTCCCAGAACCAGGAGATTGGATAGTGCACCCGCCGGCTTCGCGGGCGCCTCGCTTATTTCAGCCTCGATTTCCTCCCCACTTTTCACGGCTCGTCCTCCCTCATGGCCGACGGCCATCGGCTATCAGTCTTCGGTCGTCAGTCGCGCGTCCTGCGTCCTCCACTCAGGACTCAGTACTCCACTCAGAACCCAGAACTCAGAACCCAGAACTCGCCCCTTCGCCCCTCTGCCCCTCACCCGCTCTCCACGTCGCCCTGCCCCCTCTCAGGCCATCGCCGCGGGGCCGTTTCCCTCGCGGGTCCCGAAGACGGCGCCGGTGATAGCGCCCACCACCTGCTCGGGGTTAGCAGTATGAGTGTTGAAGGTCGCCACGCGCCTTCCCAGGCGTAGCACGATGATGCGATCCGACACGTCGAAGACGTCGGCCAGATTGTGGCTGATCACGACCACTCCCAGACCACGTTCGCGCAGCCTCCTGATCAAATCCTTGACCTGACGGGTCTGGGTCACCCCCAGGGCCGCTGTTGGCTCGTCCAGAAGCACGACTTTTGCGGTCCACATCACGGCCCTGGTCACGGCGACGCCCTGGCGCTGCCCACCGGACATCGTACCGATCTGGGATCGGACAGACGGGATACGGACCCCGAGCTCTCTTATGACCTGTCTCGCGCGCTGCTCCATGGTCACCTCGTCGAGCACGCCAGTTCCAGCGGACGCCTGCTCCCGACCCAGGTAGAGGTTGGCGACCACGTCGAGGTTGTCGCAGAGGGCGAGATCCTGATAGACGGTCTCGATACCCAGTGACGTCGCGTCGCGCGGGCTGC
This sequence comes from Chloroflexota bacterium, assembly GCA_021788565.1. The sequence continues at coordinate 1,486 of JAJYKO010000533.1, read as the reverse complement.
TTACCGAGACGTGGCGCCCCTCAAAATAGTACTCGCCCGCGTCTGGGTGATAGACACCCGATATCGTCTTGATCAGGGTGGACTTGCCAGCCCCGTTGTCGCCGACCAGCCCGACTACCTCGCCCGCGTAGACCTCGAAATTGACGTCCGACAGGGCCTGCACAGCCCCGAACCGCTTGCTGACGCCGCGCATCTCCATGATGGGGGCGCGCTGATCTTCACTCATCTTCAGCCCCCTGCTCGGGAGGGCGGACGCCTGCCGGCCTGCGCGCTCGCCCTCCCGCTAACTTGAGTCTTCCCGCGATTTACCTGCCTATTGCAGTCCGGCCGCCTTGCACTGCTGCGCCATGCTGGCCGTGCAGACCTGCTGCACGGTGTAGAACCCGTCCTTGATCACCGTGTCCTTGATATTGTCCTTGGTCACGGCAATGGGGGTGAGCAGAACCGACGGCACGTCCTTTTTGCCGTTGTTCGTCGTCTTGCCCTGGGTCATCGGCGTCATGGGGGATGAAGCGCTAGCCGGATTACTGAGCAGATCATAGGCCAGTTGGGCGGCCGCCTCGGCCTCCGGCTTGATCGCCTTGTAAACCGTCATGTATTGCTCGCCGCTCAGGATTCGCTGAATCGCCGCCAACTCTGCATCCTGGCCGGTCGTCGGAGGGAGCGGGCTAAGCCCGGCCGCCTTCATCGCGGCGATAGCGCCGCCGGCCGTGCCGTCGTTAGCGCAGTACACTCCGTCCACCTTGTTGCCCAGCGCTGTGAGAGCCTGCTGCATCTCGTTCTGCGCCTGATCTGGGCTCCAGTCAGGCGTGTCGTACTCCTTCGCGATGGTGAGCTTGCCCTGCTTAACCAACGGGTCGAACACGCTGTGGGCGCCCTGTTTGAACAGCTTGGCATTGTTGTCGGTTGGCGACCCGTTGATCATCACGATCTGCGGATTCGTCTTCCCAGCCTTATTCAGCGCATCAACCAGGCTCTGGCCCTGTAGCTGACCGACCTTCACGTTGTCAAACGAGATGTAGTAGTTGACGCCCGTGGAGTTAAGGATCAGCCGGTCGTAGGATATGATCGGGACGCCCTGGGACTGCGCCCGGTCGGCCATGGTCGCAGCCGCGGCAGAGTCCACGGGGTCGAGCACAACTACCTTTGCCCCGTTGGTCAGCGCCGCCTCGAACTGCGAGAGTTGCGTGTTCGCATCCTGGTTGGCATTGCTGTAGATGATCTGGCAGTTGGGGCAAAGCTGTTTGAACTTCGCCTCGAAGTAGGGGCGATCCGCCGACTCATACCTGGTGGTCTTCGTCTCGGGCAGCAGGAGCGCTATCTTGCCGCTGGTCGCGCCCCCCGCCGTGGTCCCGGACGGCGCGGCCGTCCCCGCGGGCATGGCAGTCGCGGCAGGAGCCGTGGTGGCAGCCGTCGTTGCGGCTGCTGTGGGAGCAATCGCTGCCGCGGTCGTGGGCGCGGCTGTCGTTGGGGCCGCCGGCGCAGT
>JAJYKO010000532.1 GCA_021788565.1 Chloroflexota bacterium | reverse complement strand
CAGTCCTGGAAGATCACTGGACGGCGGTCACGAAGGACGGGAAGTGGTCGTCCCACTTCGAGCACACGGTCGCCATCACGCCCGATGGACCGGACGTCATAACCCGGTGGTGATTGCATCCAGAATGTAGCCGCAGGCTTTAGCCTGCGGCTACAGCAAACCCGACTCTGCCATATCCCCGAGGGCCCGGTCGAAAATCTCCACCGTCTGCTCCACATCCTCGATGGTGTGGGCTGAGGATAGCATGCCGGCGGAACCCTGGATGTCGGCACCGTGCACCAGCATGAACCGCCTAAGTCCCTCGGCTTTCGGGCCGGAGCGAGCGGCCTTGAGGGCGCTCGGGTCGTTGGTGCACATGGCGTGGTCGCAGCCCCATTCCTGGGAACAGGGTCCCATGTAGATGTGGAACATGGACAGCTCCCCGTAGACGCAACCCCTTACACCCCGTCGATCCATCACCGCGTTCATACCCTTCCGTAGAGCTGCCCCTAGCTCGGCAGCCGTGGTCTGGGGGCTTCCGGTCGAGACGATATTGAGGGCGGCCACGCCCGCGGCGGCCGAGACGGGGTTCGCGTTGAACGTGCCCGGGTGGGCGATCTTGCGGTAGCGGTTCCACTGGGTATCGCCGCTCTTGAAAGCCAGGTGCTCCATGATGTCGGCTCGGCCGACCACAGCCCCACCGGGAAGTCCGCCAGCCAGGATCTTCGCCAGTACCGTCAGATCCGGCTTTACCCCGAAATACTGCTGGGCCCCGCCGGGCGAGTAGCGGAAGCCCGTGATCACCTCGTCGAAGATCAGCAGTACGCCGGTGCGGGCGGTGAGCTCGCGCAGCCACTGGAGGAAACCGGACCGCAGCGGGACGGTGCCCCAGGAAGCGCCCGTCGGCTCCAGGATGACGGCGGCGATCGTGTCGTCGGATTGCAGGCGCCAGTCGATGTCCGCCTCGTCTCGTGGGTCGAGGGGAACCACGGTCCCAACTACGGCAGCCGGAGTTCCAGGCGGCGGCGCCTCGAAAGGCGGGGCCTGACCCACCTGCGAGTAGTCGTGCCATCCGTGGAAGTGCCCGGTGAACTTGGCGATCTTGTCCTTGCCAGTGAACGCTCTGGCCAGTTTCATGGCCATGAGGCTGGCCTCCGTGCCCGAACTGGTGAACTTCACCATCTCGGCGGATGGAACCAGCTTCTGAACGAGCTTTCCCCACTCCACCTCCAGCTCTGTGCTGGCGCCAGGGTGGGTCATCTTCGGGATCTGCCTGACGACTGCCTCCACTACAGCCGGATGGCTGTGGCCCAGTAACAGTGCCCCGTGGCCCATAACGAAGTCTATATACTCGTTTCCATCGACGTCCCACTTCCGCGCCCCCTGGGCGTGATCGACGTAGAGGGGAAACGGCGTCATAAAACGGGAGTCGTGGGTAATCCCGGCAGGGAAGACCTTCTGCGCCTCGGCGTAAAGCCGAGCGGAGCCCGGACGACCTTCGATGTACCTGTCACCCTGGTTCGACATGTTGGTATCTCCTCTCGCGAGAGCAGTTCAGGCGGACTGGGTTACGCCCACCAGCGACTGCAGGAGCTTCAGCTCATCTAACATCAGACGCGGCATCAGGAACCGGTTGCGAATCCGCTCCCAGCCTCTTCGAGCTATAGCTTCGGCCTCCTCGGGGTGAGTGAGGAGATAGTGGGTCCGATCGGCCGCCTCATCTACCGAGTCCACCAGGAATCCGCCGACGCCATCCTCCATCTGCAGCCGTATCCCGCCGGTGTTTCCGGCCACTACCGGCGTCTCCTTCCACAGCGCCTCGGAGACGACCAGTCCGAATCCTTCCTTGATGGATTTCTGGATCACCACGTCGGCTACGCGCTGGAAGGCGTTCACCTCATGCGCGTTGACCCCGGACATGTTGGTGAGCACGTAGAGGTCCGGGTCCTTGTCGTTCTCCTCACGGATGGTCTTGTATATCTCCCACGCTTCTGGGTCGTCCTCGGCCATGGCTCCGATCAGCACGAGCTGCACTTCGGGCACTTTCTTCTTCACCTGCCGGTACGCCGCTATCACGCCCTCGGGATCCTTCCATGGGTCGAATCGAGAGACCTGCAGTATCATCGGCTTCCTCAGGTCCACCCCACATTCGGCCACGACCTCGTGGCAGAGGTACCTGGGGAGCGATCTGTTTTTGGCGGTCAGAGGATCGATGGCCGGTGGAATGAAAGCCAGGAACGGGCCGCTGAAGCCTGGCGGGGCGAACTGCTGCATCGTGAATATGGCGGCGTCGTATTCCCGGAGTATGGGCTGCAGAAACGCCCACACCTCCGGGTCGGGTTGCGAAGTGTCTATGTGGCATCGCCATATCCATTTTGAGATGGATTTCGGCGCGAAGTGGTGGATGGCGGCCGGCTGCGGGTCGTGGATGATTATGGCATCGAAGTGGTTGCCCAACTGCCTGGCATAGCGCTCGTTCGTCTCGAGGTAGAAATCCTTCTCGTCCTCGGTGAGGCCCCCCCGCTTTCCCTGCAGCGCGTTGTGAATCTTCTTGGTGATCTCGAAGAACCGCTCGTTCTTTGTGAGAACCCTCCACTCAGCCTTGAGGCCGGCGTCGACCTCCAGGGCCACCAGGGAGTTCAGCAGCTCTGCCACGCCGCCCCCGAATGCCGTGGAGTTGATGTGGAGGAGGCGCAGCCCCTTGAGCGCCCTGGCAACGGACATGATCTCTTCAACGGCTGCAGGCCCGATTACGAGTTCGTAGTCCTTCAATGTCTTGCGCTTGAGGATCACTCGGTGAAGCTGAGTCATGTTCCCACCTCCATCACATGTTGTCTGCATAGTACATCATGTGAGCAAAGAATGGGCAGTACTTGCCAGAAGGGTCGAAGACAATGGAACAACTGGTGGTTAGCAGCTGGAGAGAGATCGGGTTCTACTTCAGGAGGCCGATATCCTTGTAGTACCTTGCGGCCCCCGGGTGGAGAGGGATTGGCAAGTTCTTGATGGCGGTTTCCTTGCTGAACGCCTTGCCCAGCGGGTTGGCCTGGGCCAGTTCGGCCTGCTTCTCGACGAGGGTCCGCGTGAGCCAGTAGACGAGGTCGTTGTCCAGGTCCTGGCGGACCACGAGGATCGCTTGCACCGCAACGGTATCCACCGGTGTCGTGACGCCCTTGTAGCTGCCAGCCGGAATGGAGGCGAGGGAGAAATCCTTATAGGTGGTCGTGACCTTCTGCGCGAGATCGCCGCTTATGGGCAGAAATCCGATCTTCATCGAATTGGCCGCGTGCACAATGGCGGGGCTGGGCACGCCGTCGGTCAGGCAAAAGCCGTTGATCTGCTGAGACTCGAATGCGTCGACGGCCTCGGGGCTGGAGAGGAAGAGCGCCGCCGTTAGATCCTTGTACGCGAGGCCGTCAGCCGCCAGGATCTGGTGAGTGTTGGCCTCGCTTCCGGAACCGGCAGGCCCCACGGCGATCTGCGATCCTTTCATACCGTCAACGCTGTCGATGGCGCCAGCCTTCACCACCCACTGGACCAGCTGCGGGTAGAGAACGGCGACGGCTCGGAAGTTGGTGATCTTGTTCTGGAACATCTCCTTGCCGTTGTAAGCGTAGTCGGCGATATCGCTCTGGGTCAGGGCCATATCTACCTGGTTGGCCCCAAGGGAGCGTAGACCCGCTACCGATGCTCCTGCCGTCTCGGCTGTGACCCTGACTCCCTTGAGGTTGGCCGACCAGACGGAAGCCAGCGCCTTGCCGTAGCCGTAGTAGCTCTCGTCGGTTCCGCTGGTAGCCAGCGAGAGGGTGTACTCCTTCGAGAGCGGTGGTACGTCGGTAGCCTTGGCAACGGTGGAAGGCGTAGTCGTGGCCCTTCCGGATGTGGGACCACTGGGAGTTGGTGGGCCTGGGCTGCATGCGGCCGCCAGAAGGGCGAATATGACCAGCAGGAGAACCGGGAGAGAGACATAGCTCACGCCGCGGAGATAGTTCCTCAAGTTCTGTAGTCCTTTGGCCAGATGTAACTGCAGGGGCTCGAAGCTGCCTCCTGAGAGCAAAGCTGCGATCAAACCCGCGGGGTCTTTGACTCACGATCCTGTACTGGCGCGATTTGGTTCTCCAAGACCCCGCGGGTTTTGCCTTGTCTTTGCTCTGGCGCTTCGCTGTGGCTACTGATTATACAGGTCTATGCGACTCCAGGGGAGATGGCTCTGGCCTGATCTATCCGGCTTGCTAAACAGCGTCTGATGGATGCTCAGTCGGGCGGTGGCAAAGGCGTGAGAACAGCCGGCCATATACAGCCGCCACACCCTGTAGGTGCGCTCGTCCACCTGCTGGTGCGCCTCCTCCTGGTGAGCCTCCAGTCGCTCTACCCAGTGCTTCAGAGTGAGGGCATAGTGCTCGCGCAGGCTTTCGACGTCTCGCACCTCGAACCCTGCCCGCTCCGCTATGCCGTCCATGTCGCCAACCGGGATCAACTCGCCGTCTGGGAAGACGTATTTGCGAATGAATGCGCCCCTCTGGAAGACGTAACGGTCCAGCGGGTTCGCGGAACCTTTGTCACGGGCCGCCGCTGTGATGCCGTGGTTCAGGAACAGCCCGCCCGGCTTTAGTGCCTGCCAGGCCGACTTGAAGTAGGTTGGCAGTTTGGCCTTGCCCACGTGCTCCACCATCCCCACGCTGACGATCTTGTCGAAGGGGCCCTTGGCGATCACGTCGCGGTAGTCCATGACGACTGCGCGGCACCTGTCCGAGAGTCCCGCCTCGGCGATCCGCCGGTTAGCGAGGTCCGCCTGATTCTGGCTGAGAGTGATGCCCATCGCCTGCACGCCGTACCTCTCGGCGGCGTGCATGATCATGGCGCCCCAGCCGCAGCCGATATCCAGCAGCCTCTCGCCGGGTTTCAGCCTCAGCTTTCGGCAGGTATGATCCAGCTTCGCTTCCTGGGCCGAGTCCAGGTCCTCCTCGCCAGTGGGGAAGTAGGCGCAAGAGTATACCATTCGCTGGTCCAGGAACAGC
>JAJYKO010000531.1 GCA_021788565.1 Chloroflexota bacterium | reverse complement strand
GTGGCGTCATCTGTTGCGTGGCGCCACCGGGGCCGCTACACCGGTAGAGAAAGGAGTTCGGAGAGTGAGAGACAGATTTGCGCGATTGTGGCGCCCAAGAGTTCTGTCGGCCCCGGCAGCCATCGCCGCCGTAGGAGCTGTTATCGTGATGGTCGTTGCAAGCGCAATGGCGCAGGGGGCCATCAGCGAGTGGGACACGCCCTCCTCAAACGCGCAGCCCGCCATGATCGCGGCGGCCCCCTCTGGCAACGTCTGGTTCACCGAGCCCGGGGTCAACAGATTCGCCGAGATGAACTCCGACGGCGCGGTCGTGCAGGAAATCAAGGTACCAACGGCGAACGCTCAGCCCTGGGGAATCTTCGTCCAGTCCAGCAATAGCCGCGTGTGGTTCACGGAGACCTACGGCAACAAGATCGGCAACATTACGTCAGACGGGAACCTGGGCGAGGATGCCATCCCGACGATAGACAGCCAGCCCCGTGGCATCGTGGTGGACAATTCCACTAACGTATGGTTTACCGAGTCCAACGGCAACAAGATCGGCATGATGACCGAACACGGCATCTTTGGCGAGTACGCGATCCCAACGGGGAATAGCCAGCCATGGGGCATCGCCATGGACTCCAGCGGCAATATATGGTTCACCGAGCGTGCCGGCAACAAGATCGGACGGTTGACTCCGGCGGGCGTCATGACGGAGTTCCAGATTCCCACCTCCGGCAGCACCCCTACCGGCATCGCGATCGACCCCTCCGGCAACATCTGGTTCACCGAGTACGATGGCAACAAGATCGGGATGATGACCCCGTCCGGAGTCTTTACCGAGTATCCGATCCCGACCGCCCGATCCAGGCCATACTGGATTACGTCGGATGCGAGCGGCAACGTCTGGTACACCGGCGTATCCAGCAACTCCTTCGGCCGCGTCTCGAGCGGGACCATAACGGAGTACGAGCTACCCAACTTCAGCGGCGTGCCCTTCGGCATAACCGTGGACGGCAGCGGGAACGTCTGGTTCACCGAGCAGGCGATGAGCAAGATAGCGAGAGCAAACGGTTATGCCCCTCTCGCCACCGCAACGCCGGTCCCGCCGACGGCCACACCGGTTCCACCAGCACCAACGCCGACGCCCGTACCACACGACAACCGCTACTTCCCGCAGACGGGATTCCGGATCGACAACGACGTGTTCTGGGACTATTTCAACAAGCGCGGCGGCATCCGCACCTTCGGCTACCCCACAAGCCGCACCTTCACCTTCATGGGGTTCACGACTCAGTTCTTCCAGCGGGAGATCATGCAGATAGGGGCCAACGCCGGGGCCCAGACGATGAACATCCTGGACCCGGGATTGATGCCTTACACGAAGATCAACGGGAGCACGTTCCCGGCCCCCGATACGCAACTGGCCAACAGTGCTCCTTCGCCGACCAGCCCCACCTATGGTGCCGACGTACAGGTCTTCGTGCAGAACAACGCCCCAGACCAGTTCAATGGCATGAACGTCAACTTCTATAAGACCTTCTCGAACACGGTCACGATGCAGGACGCTTTCCCTCAGGGTGGTGGCAACGCGGCTTTGCTGCCGCTTCTCAACCTGGAGCTGTGGGGCGTACCGACGAGCAAGCCGATGGCCGACCCCACCAACAACAACTTCATCTATCTCCGCTTCCAGCGCGGGATCATGCACTACGACGCCACTAACGGCTACACCCAGGGTCTCCTGCTGGCCGACTACCTGAAAGCGATCATGACCGGCCAGAACCTACCTGCCGATCTGGATGCCCAGGCCAACGGCAGCATCTTCTATCATCAGTACAATCCCAACAAGGCCAACTGGGTGGACAGGCCCGACCAGTTGCCTGGGACCAACCTGGCATACGCCTTCGAGAAACAGTAGTCTTCAGCTTTTAGCTATCTGCCATCAGCCGCCAACCGGTTACGGGTTGGCGGCTGATCGTTTTTCCGGCACGAGTTGTGAAGGCTGGATGCGGGAGGCAGATCTGAGAACCCTGTATCGGAGGCGGAAGTAGATGAACCACTGGCCTGTTACCTCAGGCAACTGAAGTCCATCAGCTATTACCAGGCTCATTGGTTGCTGAAGGTTGAGTTTCAGGGTGGAAGAGTGTACCGTTACCGCAGCGTTCCATCCGAGGCGCATGACGAGTTGATGAAGGCAGAGAGGAACACTTCATGGCGACACCGGAATCCCTTCGCGGCTCACTCCCAGCGCCCGCCGCTCACCTTCGCTACTGTCCTCTGGAGCCAGGGGAACCAGTGAGCAGCGACCAATGCCAGCTCTGCCCTCACCACCCTGAGCCGCCCATGACCGTGTGCGCCGTGCCCCGTATCCGTCGAACTCCCAGGCCACGAGGATTCTGGGACAAGGAAGTTTTCTAATGATATAATGGCGTAAGTTGGTTCCTTTTCAAGGCGGTTCCTCTCGTCGCCCCCTCAATATGCGATGCCGGAGCAAAGGCTTTTCGGCCGTGCGACGGGCGGACAGCCACCCTTGCGCGAAGGAGCGCCAGCAGCATGAGACCCAGCATCTCCGCTTTCTTCCCGGCCTATAACGACGCCGGTACCATCCCCAGCATGGTAATCGCGGCCGATATGACCCTGCGCACCATTGCTGATGACTACGAGGTCATCGTCGTCAACGATGGCAGCAGTGACCACACGGCCACAGTGCTGGAGGAACTGACGCACAGCTACCCACGGCTGAAGGTTGTCCACCATCAGAAGAACCGTGGATACGGTGGGGCCCTCCGCACGGGCTTCGCCAGTGCCAGCAAGGATCTGGTCTTCTACACCGACGGCGATGCCCAGTACGATCCACGGGAGATGGTATTGCTGCTCGCGGCGATGACCCCGGACGTAGACGTCGTCAACGGCTACAAGATGAAGCGCTCGGACCCTCTCCATAGGGTGATAATTGGAAAGCTCTACCACTGGACCGTGAAGACCGCTTTCGGACTGAAAGTCCGAGACACCGACTGCGACTTCCGGCTGTTCCGCAGGACCGTTTTCGACAAGGTGAGCCTGGAAAGAGACAGCGGGGTGATCTGCGTCGAAATGATGAAGAAGGTCCAGGACGCGGGCTTCAACATAGCCCAGGTGCCGGTAAGCCACTACCACAGGGTCTACGGCCAGTCCCAGTTCTTCAACTTTCCCAGGGTCTTCCGCGTGGGGATCGACCTGATGCATTTGTGGCGTGAGCTTGTGCTGGAGAAGCGGCTCAGCCAGAAGGGGTCGGAAGCGCCCACGTTTCAAGAAGAGTCATGACCTCGGCGGATTACTCCGGCTTTTACATCGATCGCCGCGTGCTGATCACGGGGGGCCTGGGCTTCCTGGGGAGCAACCTTGCCCACCGCCTCGTGGATCTCGGCGCCAACGTTCTCCTCGTGGATTCCCTGATTCCCGATTACGGGGGCAACCTATTCAACATCGAGGATATCCGCGACCTGGTGAGGGTGAATGTTGCCGACATCCGCGATGAGAACGGCATGGACTACCTGGTCCAGGGACAGGACGTCATCTTCAACCTGGCCGGGCAGGTAAGCCACATCGACAGCATGCGTGATCCCTACACCGATCTGGAGATCAACTGCCGGGCCCAGCTCTCGCTGCTGGAGGCTTGCCGGAAGTTCAACCCCTCGGTGAAGGTGGTTTACGCCGGCACCCGTCAGATCTATGGCAAACCGCTTCAGCTGCCGGTGGACGAGATGCATCCCAAGCGCCCCACGGACGTCAACGGCATCAACAAGATGGCCGGGGAGTGGTATCACGTCCTGTACAACGACGTTCACGGGGTGAAAGCCACATCTCTGAGGCTTACCAACACCTACGGTCCTCGCCAGCTGATGAAGCACAATCGCCAGGGTTTCATCCCCTGGTTTGTTCGACAGGTCGTCGACGGCGAGGAGATACAGCTGTTCGGCGACGGGGGGCAGCTTCGGGATTTCACCTACGTGGACGACGCTGTTGAGGCGTTCCTGATGGCTGGAGCCAGTCCCACTGTGGATGGGGGATTTTTCAACCTTGGCGGCGTGGGTCCAATCAGCTTGAGGCAGTTCGTGGAAACGCTGATCGAGGTGGCCGGTCGGGGGAGCTACCGGCTTGTGCCGTTTCCCGACGAAAAGCGCTCCATCGACGTGGGCAGCGTCTACTCGGACTATGCCAAGATCCACAGGGTACTGGGCTGGGAACCGAGGACGTCCCTGGAGAGCGGCCTTCGGGCCACCCTGGACTACTACCGCAGGTACAAAGAGCACTACTGGTAGGACTGAGCCATGTGGACTGAGCCCTTCGTCTTGTAACCGCAAGCTTCACGCCCTTGACGCGCAGCAAGGGAGCGTCAAGGCCCGGAGCTATGCGCAGGGCGCGCGTCCACGGACGATGAGGCCATGAGCAGCCTGAAGGCTGCGGCTACAGGTTCTTCGCTCGCCCACAGCCCTCAGTCCTCGCGGAGGCGACATGCGCATCGAGTTTAACGATCTGAGACCCCAGCATAAGGACCTGCGCGGCGAGATAGATGCAGCTATGGGGCAGGTGCTGGATGACGGCTGGTTCATCCTGGGCAAGCAGGGCGAGGCATTCGAACGAGAGTTCGCGGACTACTGCGGGGTCGCGTACTGTGTCGGAGTAGGCTCAGGCACCGAGGCCATTCACCTGGCGCTGCTGGCATGCGGCGTCCAGCAGGGCGACGACGTGGTGACCTCGTCGCTCACCGCCGTGCCCACCGCTTCCGCCATCTCGTTCGCCGGCGCCCGCCCTGTCTTCGCTGACGTGGATCCCCGCACCTTCGCGATGGATCCATCTAAGCTCGAGGCTGCCATCACCCCCCGCACCAGGGCCATTCTGCCGGTCCACCTCTACGGCCAGGTGGCGGATATGGATCCCATCCTGGAGATCGGCCGCCGCCACGGCATTCCCGTCATCGAGGATGCCTGTCAGGCGCACGGGGCCGAGTACAAGGGGCAGAGGGCCGGCTCCCTC
>JAJYKO010000530.1 GCA_021788565.1 Chloroflexota bacterium | reverse complement strand
CATGTCCTCAGCGTCCAGCGCAGACTCTTGCTTCCAGCCCTGGTCCACCATCGACTTCTTGTAGAAGTCGCTCACGTCCTTCACGCTCCCCTTCCCCTGCCAGCTCGCCATAGCCAGGTTCCCGTTTGCCTTGTCCCCAGCCATGCTCCCGCTCTCGCTGATCTTGAACCCCTGCGGCGCCGGGAAGTTCTTCAAGGCGTCGGGCACCTCAGAGCTGATGGTGACGCTCTGCCCGTCCTGTCCCTTGATGGTCACCGTGTCGCCTTTCTGGTTCACCTGCGCTCCACTCGCCTGTTCCACCGCCTTCTGGGTCGCCTGCTGGCAGCCAGTCAATAGAAAGGCCAGCACTGTCAGTGCCACGATTGCCCTACGCATTCCACTTTCTCCTCCCCTTCATCGATCAACTTCGATCTGCCACCATCACCGCGATGAACCCATCTGTTCTACGCTGTGTAGCCCTGCCGGGGGCTCCATGTCGGCACCCGCTCCGGGGACACCGCACTGAGAGGCTAGCCAGACGGTGGCGGCCAGTAAGGAGTCAAGCTTCGCGTGTGCCCCGCTCTGGATGTGCTTCACCTCTACGCGGGTCTCCCCTTCCGTCGGGTCCCACACCCGTATTACAAATGAGCTGTACTGTCTTCCCATCTACCGCTCCCGCCGTGTCCATGCAGCGCTGTGGTTCTGGTTCACCGTTCCTCGGGATTCAGTTCACGCTTCCCGCAGCAGTGTCTGTTTCGAGTTGCTCAAGATATCGCTCTATGATCCCGTTCATCTCCTCGGCTACTTCCAGATGCTGGAAGTGTCCACCCCCCTTGGTCCTCTGCACCTTCAGCTGCGGATGCAACTCCCTCAGCCTCTCCAGGTCCGTCGCCCTCGTCCCTCCATCCACGTACAGCAACGGCACCCGGCAGTACACAGCCGCCATTGCCCCGTTCCACGCAAGCGCATTCTCCCATCCAGAGGCCACCGCCCGGCCGGACGCGCTGCCAATCCCCTTCACCAGTCCTGCCCGCCCCTCTGCCGCTGCTCCCCTCACCCCCGCGAGCTGCTCCATCGCCTGCCTCGTCAGCACCTCGGACCAGGTAGGGGTCTGCAGGCTCTCCACCACGGAGTGCAGTCCAATTCGGACGTCGGGTGGCGGCAGGATCAGGGAGTCCAGCGCTACCAGAGCTTCGGGAAGGGCAGGGTAGCGAGCACTCATCTCCAGGCCGATCGCCCCTCCCAGCCCGTGGCCCACCACCACCGGCGAGTACACCCCCAACTCGTAGCACACCCACGCCACGTCGTCGGCGAGACCCGCCATGGTGTACTCCTCCTCCGGCTTGTCGCTTCGTCCATGCCCCCGAAGGTCCACAGCCACCACTCGATGCGCCCGACGGAAGTGCTCGATCTGCGGGGCAAATGAGGCGTGGTCATGGCCCAGGTCGTGGATCAGTACCAGGGGCGGCCGGCCCTTCCCCACGTCCTCGAAGCACAGCCCCACTCCATGTCGAACCAGTCGGTACATTCCACCACCCTCTCCGGTTCCGGCTGTCCGCCTGACGTCCAAGGCGGGAAACAAACACAAATTGCAGTGTTCACTCTATGCTGGAGCGGTTTCGCCGTCATCGCGGAAACTACGTATTTGCGGAGCCCAAACGCAATCGAGGGGGACCAAACGGATGGGGGAAATTGCGTAGTACCCTTGGCGCGCTGTCAGATGTTTCCGTTGATCATGGCGTAGGTAGTGGCATCGACCCGAGAGCGGGCCCAATCTTCGCGTATATGTTGGCCAGGTGCCTCTCCACGGTACGTAGGCAACCTGCCAGTCTCCCTCAAAGCAGGAGCCCCACAGCACAACCCCTCCACGCCCCTCCACATGCCTCGCCAACTCTCGCCCTATCCAGGTCTTGCCTATCCCTGCATCCCCAGCCAGCATCACCACGCCCCCAGGCCCGTCTGCTGCTGCCTCAAACCTCCCGTTCAATACCTCCAACTCCCGATCCCGCCCAGCGAAGCTGATCCCAAGAGAACGAGGTACAGAGGCATGGGAGCCCACCACAGCTCGAGCATGAGAGGGTGCCGTCCAAGTTCATTTGGCCGCAGGATGAGCAGATGACTGGCATGCTTGTTCCCCCACATTGAGGGACTTGATGCCGGAGGCAGATATGCCTGGCAAGGAGGTACAACTAGTTGGTTGGAGTATTGCGGAACCAGGGAAACTCGGTGCGAAGCCCTTTCGACCAATGGCGTGAAAGTGAAAAGAGAAGGAGACTAGCCCTTCGTGCCGTGGTAGGACGGAAGGCTGAAGGAGAACACGCTGCCCGCGTTCTGCTGGCTCTCGACCCAGATCTTTCCGCCGTGGGCCTCGACCAGCATCCTAGTGATGTACAAGCCGAGTCCGAGTCCCTCGTGCTTGCGTGCGTCTCGTGACCTGAAGAAGCGCTCGAAGACGCGGGGAAGGTCCTCAGCATTGATGCCACGCCCTCGATCGGCGACGGAGACCACTACCGCACCGTTCGACGTGACGGCTCGCAAGACGACCTCGGCTCCGTCAGGAGAGTACTTCAGAGCATTGGAAAGCAGATTGGTGAGAATGCGTTCCAGCCGGTTCGGATCGGCATCCACCGGGGGCAAGTCTGGCTGGAAACCCACCTTCACGCGAGTTGTGTCCATCGCCTTCGCGTCCCTGTCCAGCAGGTCAGCCACCAGTGCATGCAGATCGACTGGTTGCCGGTCCAGATCCACCTGACCGGTCTCCAGGCGAGCCGAGTCTATGAGATCCTGGATCATGGCGTTCATCCGGCGGGCCGACAACTCAATGGCCATGGCACCATGGACTTCCTGGGCCCCTACTTCGACCTTCTCCAGGTGTCGCTGAAGCAACTGCGCCTGCCCCTGGATGACCGTCAACGGGGCTCGTAGATCGTGGGAAATCATGGAGATATATTCCTCCATGTACTCCTTCCTGAACTCAGCTCGACGGCGATGCAGATCCATCCGGTGCAAGGACCGGGCGCTCAAAAAGATCAAGACGACGAAGACCACGATGATGGAAACCACCAGGATGGACAACTCGACGACCGAATCGTATATAGCGTCCCGGCGTCCCTCGAGAACCAGCCATCCCAGTATTAATGGAACAATGATGGCTGCGGGCGTCATGCGGCGCAACAAGTACCCGCCTGCGCTGCGAGTCGTCGCTGTCGCCATGAGACCCTGATCAGGGTGGGTGAAAAGTATGCCCGCGCAGAGGGCCACGAATGCCCCAGCAGCATGTAAGGCGATGGCAGAAACGGGGTGAGCGTACAGAGTCTGAACACTGTACGCATATCCGGCCAGCGCAACTAAGGATGGTGCCGCTGCGAGCAGGCCGAGAAGCTGGGCCGCACGCAGAGGACCCGGTCTCCTCAAGCTAAGAAGCAGGAGTGACAGTCCGATGAGGACGAAGCTGCTCGCCACTGTCACGGACATCCGGCCGGAGGAAAGGGATGAGGCAACATCCGCGTCCGGGAACAGCAACCGGTCGAAACCGAAGCGCCACCCGAAGAAATACTCCCCCACGTTGACCAGGCCGAGCGCCACGATTAGTACCGAGCAGAGCTGAGAAAGGTGCCTCTCCCGCTCCTCTTTGGGCGGCCCCTGAACCAACCATAAGGATGCCCCGGCCAGAACGAATCCAGCCGAGGTGTTTGCCCTCAACGCTACCAGGCCCGGGAGGACACGCGTAAGAGCATCAATGTTCAGAGCCCAACCAGCCAGGCCGAGCCAACCGATCAGGAACGCTGCAAATGCCAGAACCTGCGAGACATCTCTCAGCAGGGCAACGAGATGGGAATCGCTTTCGACGGCCGTGTCCATGTCACTCCAACTGGTCTACCCATAGTGTACAACCTTATTTCAGTGATCGCTTGCTGCGAAGGCAGGCCCACTCGGTCGGGGCCTCGCCAATTGTTCCCGGAACCGATGGTCCAGTATAGGAAAGCTGGCCCGAGATTAGAAGGCCTTCGCGAGACATCGAGCAGATGGTTTTACACTCATTTTACGGTCCTTCAACAGTCGCTTAACTCTATTCGCACAGTTGCCTAACACATTGGCTTCACTCTTGCGCATAATTACTGTGACAGCTTCATGTCTGACCATTTGCAGAGATTCGGCCGCCCTAGACCGTTCCGCTGCACGGGCTTGCTGTAGCACGGCAGGAGGCAAGAAATGAATATTGCTGAGACGTTCAGGGTCGCGTTTCAGAGCCTTACATCGAACAAGATGCGCTCGGCGCTGACCATGCTGGGCATGATCATAGGAGTGGGAGCGGTCATCGCGCTGATGGCCGTGGGCCAGGGCGCACAGGCTTCGATTGACCAGCGAATAAACAGCATGGGAAGCAACTTGCTGTTCATAACCCCGGGGGCCAGCCAGAGTGGGGGTGTCCGCTCCGCGGCTGGTACAGCGCCTACCCTCACCTACGAAGATGCTCAGGCTATAGGTGCAGCTGGGGCGATCCCGGAGGTCACGGCCGTCGCTCCTGAGTCCGACTCCTTCGCCCAGGTGATAGCAGGGGCGAACAACGTGAACACCCGCATAGCGGGCGTCACCCCCGACTACCAGTACGTCCGGAACTGGCCGGTCTCTCAAGGGCAGTTCATCACCCAGGCGCAGTTGGACGGGGCACTGCCGGTGGCGCTCCTCGGCAGCAACGTGGCTGCGGAGCTGTTCCCCAACGGCAATGCCCTGGGACAGGTTATCAGCCTGGGCTTTCACAACAACCAGCGTCTCAACGTCCAGGTCACGGGTGTGCTGGAGTCAAAGGGGTCGCAAGCTTTGGGCAACCAGGACGACCAGATACTGATCCCGATCACGACACTTATGCAAAGGGTGCAATCGCAGCTGACGCCCACCGGTGGACACATCGTCAACACGATCTACGTGCAGCTGACCAACTCGAATCAGAGCACTATGAATAGTGCAATTCAGAATATCACAGCGCTCCTAGAGCAGAGGCACCAGGTGATCCAGCCCGACTTC
>JAJYKO010000529.1 GCA_021788565.1 Chloroflexota bacterium | reverse complement strand
AGCGATAGCCACGGTGTCCGCGGGCGCCGGCGCTCTAGAGGGCGCGCTCAGCGGCATCGAGGGCGCGACAGAGACAGGTGGGATCGGCGCAGGCGCGGCGGCACCGATGGCTGGCGCCGTCGCTAAGATCTCTGGCGTAGTCGACCAGGCTTCGCTGGAGGCTGTGGTCACCGACCCCGCCGGAATTCGGCGTGGCTTCGATGAAGTCAAAGTGCATTGGCTGGGGGCGGCAGGATACAATCCGGGCCCCGCGGCACATCGACAGGAGCGGGCCATCGGCGAAGAAGTCCCGGCCATCATTCCGTCCCCGGTTGGGCAAAACGAGGGAATGATCACCGGCAACTGGCGCTTCCTGCGCCCCGTGATAGATCAGGAGAAGTGCACACAGTGCCGCGTCTGCGACATTTACTGCCCCGACGCTTGCATCAATCCTGATCCGGCCGGCTTTACAGTCAATCTCGATTATTGCAAAGGCTGCGGTATCTGCTGGACAGAATGCCCGGTGCAGGGTGCCCTTACGGCGGTTCCCGAGATGGACTTCGCCGGCGGCGTCGTTCGATTCTAAGAGTGAGGTGAGTGCAGTGGGCAAGAAACTGATGTTGAGCGGCACCGCAGCGGTGGCGCAGGCGGTGAAGGCCGCCGACGTAGATGTCATATGCTCCTACCCGATCCGCCCCTACACGGGTACCATGATAGAGCTGGCCCGAATGGTGGCTGAGGGTGAGCTGGACGCTGAGTTCGTACACGGTGAAGGCGAGCACGCGCAGCTCAGCGTCGTACTGGGCGCGTCGGCCGCGGGGGCGCGGGTGTTCACGGGCACCTCAGGCGTGGGCTTCACGTACGCCATGGAGGTCTATTCCCCGATCGCCGGAGAATTTCACCCCGTGCAGTGCATGGTCGCCGACCGAACGCTGGACCCCCCGGGCGATTTCGGCTCTGAGCACACCGAAGCGATGACGGCTAGGGATCAGGGCTGGATCATGGGATGGGCAGAGAACCCGCAGGAAGCCTTCGATAACAGCCTGATATATTACCGGCTCGGCGAGGATCCCAGGGTGTCGTTGCCCCAGTTCCCCTGCCAGGACGGTTATTTCATCTCCCACATTCCTGGCCTGGTGGAACTGCCGGAGCCCGGACAGGTGGAGTCATTCCTCCCGCGCTTCAACCCGAAGTTTTCCCTCGACGTCAATAACCCCGTCATCATGGGGCCTCAGTGCCGCGCGGATCAAGGCGCAGCTATTGAGCTGGGCCGAACGAACGCCATGAAGCGGGCACGCCTGGTCATCCCCGAGATCGTGAAAGAGTTCGGCGACAAGTTTGGTCGCTACTACGATCCATTCGTGGAGAAGTACAAGACCGAGGACGCCGACTTTATTTTCGTGGGCCAGGGCGCCCATACACGCACGGCGAAGAATTGGGTTGACACGGCGCGCGCCAACGGGCAGAAGGTGGGCGTTGCTCGGCTGCGCTTCATGCGACCCTTCGCACACGATGACCTCGCCCGCGCCATTGGCCACGCCAAGGTGGTGGGCGTGATGGAGAACAGCAACTCCTTCGGTTCCGCATTCGAGTCTGGACCGGTCACCCTGGAAACCCGCGCCGCACTGTACGACTTGGAGAGGCGGCCCAAGGTCTTGACCTTCATGGAAGGACTTGGCGGCGAGGTGGTCCGCTTGAACGACTTCGCCTGGATGTACAAGATAATGAAAGAGGCCGCTGGTCTCAAGAACCCGAGCCAGAAGGTGTTCTGGGTCGGCTTTGACTCGGGCGCCATCCAGGAAGCATAGGAGGACGTGAGATGCCAGAGATAAAATCGCTGGGTGCGGAAGCCCCAGAAAAGGCCTTCATAGGCGAATATGAGCAGATCAAGAACATCCGCACAGCGCCGAAGGAGGAGTTTTACCTCTCCGGCCACCGGACCTGTGCGGGATGCGGCCCAGCCCTAGTGTACAAGCAGGTCGCTAAGGCGGCCGGCCGGAACACCATCTTCCTGGGTCCCACTGGCTGCATGTACGTTGCTAACACCAGCTACCTGAATGGGCCGTGGGCCGTGCCGTGGATCCACACCCAGATCACCAACGCCGGCGCCGTCGCATCGGGTATCGAGGCCGCCTTTCAGTCGATGCTGCGCAAGGGAAAGAAGCAGGGAGAGTTTCCCAACATCATCGTGATGGCGGGCGACGGCGGATCGTCGGACATCGGCCTCCAGGCGCTGTCGGCGGCGATGTACCGGAATCACGATTTCCTGTTCATCGCCTACGACAATGAGGCGTACGCCAACACCGGCATCCAGGTTTCGCCTATGACTCCTTACGGAGCAAGGACCACCTTCACTCCTCCGGGCAAGATGATTCCAGAAGCCAAGAAGCTGTGGCCCAAGGATCTCGTGAAGATGATCGCGGCGGGGCACCCCTCCGTGAAGTACCTGGCTTCTGCTTCACCGGCGTATCCGGTGGATTTGATGAACAAGGTTCGGAAGGCGCTGGCCTATAAAGGGCCGACTTTCATACATATTCACGCCCCATGCCCGAAGGGCTGGACGTTCGATTCGTCTCAGACAGTGGAGATCGGACGTCGCGCGGTCGAAACCGCGATGTTCCAGCTCTATGAGATTGAGAACGGCGAGACCAAGATAACCTACCGGCCCAGAAGCCTGAAGCCCGTCAAGGAATACCTTGAGCTTCAGGGTCGGTTCAGCCATCTGACTCCCGAGATGGTCGGACGCATTCAGCAGTTCGTGAACACCAAGGCGACCGAGGTTGGGCTAGCTGTGCCAATTCCGGCAGTCTAGCACCATAAAGCCTGGCCGGCTGCTCGTCTGGGCGGGGGTATCCCCACTCGGACGGGCAGCCGGGGCCGCACGTATTGTGTCGCGCGTCACGTCTGGCACCGGTGCGATGCGTGTGCTTCCAGAGCTTGGGTATTTCCAAATAGTGGAGGACCATGACAATGCGGTCACGGTTTGCCGGCAAGGTGCCTGTCGCATCTTGACGATCCCGATGAACAGGTGGGAGCAGAGTCGCGGCAAGTGGCTTTGCCGACCTTTGGCTGCGGAGCAGGCAACTTGGATTGTCTCCGCACCTTGAGCGGGAGGGCAGATCGTTCCTATGATGTCAGGAACAGCGTTGTCAACCTTTCCTCACCTGCGTGAGAACCGGTGGTCTTGCCGGTTGACTCATGCTCCTCCGTTGCCTCCTTACGACCTTCGTGTATCGATAGGTCCAGGCTTTGTCTTATCGTCGAGTGATTTTCCTCTTCTTCGGATCTCGTTTCGTCAAAACTGTCGAGAAAGTAGTTCAAGAGAGGAGACAAGCGATGTCTAGCGTATCGGTTGCTGGAAGCAAGACGTTTCAGACTGACAAGCAGATCCTTGGATACAGCCGGTGGGTTGTCTTTGTAGCAGCGTTTCTTGCCATGAGCGTCATCAGCCCATACGAATATGCGTGGAGCTCTATGGCAGGGCACATCGGGGGCATATATCACTGGTCCAGCTCACAGATCGGCTGGATGTTCACTCTGTTCGTGGTTTTCGAGTCTATTGGTACTCTGCCTGGCGGTATCCTCAGGGACAAATTCGGTCCACGCTGGGTTACCATCGTCGCTGGGTTGGTTGGGGGAGTTGGCATCTACGCAACGTCGCTCGGCCCCAATTACACGTTCGTTCTTATCCTGTGGTGTATAGGAAGCCTCTTCGCGGGGTTCATCTATAACACCGCGGTGACCGTGGCTAACACTTGGTTTCCAGATAAGAGGGGCGTGGTCGCGGGCCTTATGGCAGCGGCTTTCTCGTGGGGCTCCCTACCATTCATCTTCCCGATCCAGGCGATCCCGAAGACTTCGCCGGACAGTGTGTTCTTCAACGTCATCTACCTAATGGCGGTGATCATTGGAGGCGTGTCCATCGTCGCGGCCTTCTTCATCAAGGATCCTCCGGTTGGATGGCGGCCGCCGAACTGGACGCCGAAGGTTAAAGCAGTTGCGAGACCGTCCGACCACCAGTATACCTTGGGGCAGGCAGCTTCAACATGGCAGTTCTGGACGCTGGTTGTCTCCTTCATACTGATTTCCAGCGCCGGACTCGCGGGTGTGAGCCAGATCGTAGCCTATTCCAAGAGCTTCAAGTTCACGGCGGCGACAGGCACGATCGCAGCGGCCGGCATCACCGTTTTTAATGGCGTCGGCAGGGTGGTTCTCGGAGGCATATCGGAACGCCTCGGCAGAGAGAATTCGATGATCTGGACCTACATCCTGACCGCCGTGTTCCTGTTCTTGACTGTGGTCGCTGGTGCGGTGCACAGCGAGATCCTGTTTGTTCTCGCGGCGTTCGCGGCCATCTTCTTCTGGGGGCCTCTGTTCACTCTGTTCCCTGCGACCATCGGGCAGTACTACGGCAGCCTCGCCGCTGGCTCTAACTACGGCCTGTTGTACGCGATAGCGAAGGGATCGGGGGGAGTATACGGTGGTATTCTCACCGCGGTTTTGATCAAGCAGTCTGGGTTCCCCGTCGCGATGACGGTCTCCGGATTGCTCGCGATTGTTGCCGCAGCGCTGATCATTCCGCTTAGGCACAATCCACCTGTCTGGAAATCTGCGGGTACATCAGAAGAGGGCAACGTCAAAATGGCGTGACGCTCTGCTAACGGCTCGGAGGGTCCGCCGTCCCCGTGACGGACCCTCCTCGACAGCGCATCGTTTAAGCTTTCACATAGCCAGGATCTGGTGATGCATACCTTTGCGGATTTCACCCTGGTCCCCACTGCGCAGGCTTTGTTTGTTCCGAAACCGTTCACGGCGAAATACGCCAGGTATACGGAATTAGCACAGCCAGCGGTCGGAATAGGATCATGACGGCAGAACACAAACAGCGACAGTTCGGGCGCGCCTCCCGCCCTCACCTGTCCCGCTCCCCGGGTCGTGCGGGAGTGAGACTTGGCCTTCCGCAGGCACTCGACCACGGTTCTGGTGCTCTAGCGGCAGCCATTCCGGGGCCTTACCACTGGAGGAAAGCACTT
>JAJYKO010000528.1 GCA_021788565.1 Chloroflexota bacterium | reverse complement strand
CTGGATACGCCGGAGGCTCCGGATGATGCAGATGCGCGAGTGGAAGAGCTGGAAGCCCCTCCACCGGGCACTGCGCCAGAGGGGCTACCATGGCGAATTCGAAAAGATCTCCATGCGACGCTGGCGGAACTCCGCGAGTCCGCTCCTCAGCCTCGCCCTGCCCAACAGCTGTGAGCGAGCACGGTACGTGCGACAGACAGACAAAGGATCGGGCAGGGTATTTGAGAGTGAAGGACAGACAGACAGGCGGCCCGCCCCCTCGCCGGGGGCCGGGCCGCCTGTCGCGAGTGGGGGTGTCAATGCGGAGGCAAGGTATTGGGCGGATGGTCATGAGGGGAGAGAAACTCGAAGAAGGCCCTGGCAGGCCTTCTTCGACGAAACACAACGTCAGTCATCATTGTGGGCGGCAAGCGGCCGCCGGTATGCATCGAAGATCCTCTTCCGCCGATCGATGTGGTGGCGGTGCTGATGGAACTCGGTCGATGGTGCCCTGCCTGTGGTGCGCAGGCGCTGGTGAGCCACGGGTCACGTCCGCGCAGCAATCAGGTACGGCCTGTGGCGCGGCACCAGGAGCGGGCGTGGACGTTGGTCGGGCGGGTGCGCTGCAGTGCGTGCGGAGATACGCACACCCTTTTGCAGCCGGAGCTCGGGCCACACAAGCGCTATCGCATCGACATCCTGGAGCAGGTGTGCGCTGCCGTCGAGGAGGGCGCGACGAAATCAGAGGTTTCGCGTCGGGTCGGCGGACCGAGCCTTGAACGCGTGAGCGCCTGGGCCAAGGACTGGCTCGTGCAGGTACAGATCCTCATCGATTTCTTCAGGCTTTGGCTTCTCTCCGGTCCTCGGCCGCCGCGGCTGCTGTTCCTGCCGGCGTCGACGCGGATCGCCGCGTTGCGGCAACTGCTCGGTGTCGCGGCGGGGGCCTCGGTGTTTCGGGAGGCCAATCGTTGGCTGAGCGCCTCCAGAGATCGCCACAAGCCCCGGCCGCTCCTCTCGCCGAGCGGATCCACCTGATTCAGATAGGCGGCTACGCACCGTACGGCCAAGCTCGCGGCCGGGAGGTGCGAGGGAATGGACGAATCGATGGATCCGAAGCTGCAGCGGGCCGTGCATCGATATGCCTTGGCCGGCGGCCTCGTGCACCGCCGCGGCCGCCGTGGCGAGGTGGTACGGGAGGTGGCAAGGCTCGCCGGGAGCGAGCTCGTCTTGCCCCATGAAAAGCGGCACCACCTCAGCCGCGCGACGATCTACCGCCTCTATAAGAAGGCTCGGGAAGGGGGCGCCCGGGCCCTCGTGCGCAAGACCCGCACGGACAAGGGGAGTGTGCGGGCGATCAAGCCGGAGACCATCGAGAAGCTCGTGACGCTGCGCACCGAGCACCCCTGGGCTTCGGTGCCGACGCTGATCCGCACCCTGGAGTTGCAGAAGGAGGTGCCCGTGGGCGCGCTCTGCCCGTCCAC
Organism: Chloroflexota bacterium; assembly: GCA_021788565.1. The sequence goes on along the minus strand of JAJYKO010000528.1, from coordinate 3,554 downwards.
CGTGCGCCGACTCCTGCGCCAGCGCGCGCCACGTCCAGCCACGAAGGAGGGGCAGCGGGCCTACCGGCGCTGGGAGCCGGAGGGCCCGATGGCGATGTGGCAGGGCGATGCCTCCCCTGGCCCCTACCTCGGCAGCCGTCACCTGCAGCTCTACGCCTGGATGGACGCCTTCTCCCGCGCCATCGTGTCGGCGCAGTACTACGAGAACCAGCGGCTCCCCGCTTTCGACGACTGCCTGTGGCGAGGCATCGCCCGCTACGGAGTTCCCAGATCCGTCCATATCGATAACGGATCGGCCTACGTCAGCCACCACTTCCTGCGCATCTTGGCCGACCTGAGCATCCTGCCTATCCATGCCACTCCATACCACCCGATGGGCAAGGGGCGTTTGGAGCGCTGGTTCAAAGTGTGCCAGACCCAGTTCGAACCGGCGCTGCGCACGATGATCCAGAGCGGCGAGATCTCCACCCTGGAAGAGGCCAACGAGCTCTTCGCCCGTTGGCTGGAGGAGTATAACCGTCGGCCGCACGGCACTACGAAGAAGCCGCCGTATGAACTCCTGGGCGAGACAAAGCCCTACCCGGATCTCAGGCGTCTCGGCCAGATCTTCCTCTGGCGCGAGGAGCGCACGGTGACTAAGAGAGGTGAGATCTCCTTGGGCGGGAACCACTACGCTACACCGGATGATCTTGTCGGCTTGCGCGTCGTGGTGGCCTTCCATCCGTTTGACTTGAGCGAGGTCTATATCGAGGTTGAGGGCCAGACGATCACCGCGCAGCCCTCTCACCCCTTGGCCCACATCGCCCACCCGAAGCTGCAGCAGAGGGCCTTACGCCGCCAGCCCACCGCGCCGGCGGACTACCTGAGACACCTCCCGAAGCCGCCGAGCCAGGAGCTGCCGCAGCCGCCGGCCTACGCCCTCACCGACCGCTCTTTACGGGACATGCTCCAAGCAGCGCTCGGCCGGGAACTGCGCCCGGAGGAGGGAGACCTCGTCCGCCTTGTGCTCTCCCGCCCCGGCCTGCCCATCCCCGGCGAGGCCGAGAGGCGCCTAGTGGCCTTCGTCCGCCGTTCCGGCCGCATGCTCCATCTCAGCCGCTACCTTGCGGCGATCACACGGGACGGTGAGCTTTGATGCTGCTCTACTCTGAGGGACGCAAGGAACTCGACCGGGAGCTCGGCTACTTCCTCACCATCGGAGGCATCGCTCTCGTCAGCGGCGAGCCGGGCGTCGGCAAGACGGTGGCCGTGCGCGCCTTCGTCGCGGACCTCGACCCGCGCAGCATCGTCACGGTGCCCCTCGCGGCTCCTCTGCCAAACCTACGCGCCTTTCTGCGTGCCTTGGTGCTCGCCCTTGGCGAGCATCCCGCCTGGACCACCGCGGAACTGCTCGCACAGGTGCGGGCCATCGTCACCCCCTGGGGCGAGGCCCAAAAGCTCCTTCTCGTCACCCTGGACGAGGCGCAGGACCTACCCCAGGACGTACTCTCCGGCCTGCGCAGCCTGCTCGCCACCCCGCTCGGTGACCCTCTGCCCGTCCGCATCCTGCTCGTCGGTACCCTCTCGTTGCCCGCGCGTCTGCGCGCACAGGCCATGGAGCCTATCGCCCAGCGCATCGCGGTGCGCATCCGCCTCTACGGCTTCACTCGCCCAGAGACCGAGACCTTCCTCCACGAGAACCTCCAGAACACTGCCAAACCCTTCACTGATGAAGCCACAGAACTGCTCTTCCACCGCTCCCGGGCCATCCCCCGCGTCGTCGCAGCGCTCGTCCGCCTGGCCCAACGCTCCGCCCAGGACCACGACGGGCCGATCTCTGAGGATGACGTTGCCCGCGCCGTAGCGGAGTTCGATCTCCGATGACTGGAGATACCTCCAGCGGAGGTTCCTCCGCGGCCATCGCGCAGACCCTCGGCATCTCGCCGCGGGCCTGCGCGCTCATCCTCAAGCAGGAGGGTGCCACGCCCGCCCAGGCCGAAGAGGCTCTGCGCCGCATTTTGCGCCATCCCGTCAACCGCGCTGGTGCCATCCGCTCTCCCGCCGCCTTCTTCCGCGGCGTGCTCCGCGGCGTCCAGGATGACCTCGCCGCCCAGACCCGCAACCCCCCGCCCTTGCCCCCCGCCTCGCCGCCGCCACACCCGAACCCGCTCGGCCGCATCTACTTCCGCGCCTACCAGATCCTCGCCGGCTCCACCCCAGCCGCCGCCGCCCTCGCGCTTAGGCAGGAGTTCCCCGACGCCCCCGAACCCCTCGTCCATGATGCCATCTCTTGGGCTGCCGCCAGTCTTCGTCCATGATCGCTCTCATTTATCGTGGCGCGGGCCGTCTCAGATAGCGCGCCCCGCTACACCATTGTCGAGCCAGGCGCTCCAGATGAACGCCTTGACTGTGTAGGTCCCGCTGGAGGGTGGTGTGAAGTAGGTGGACTCCTGGATGGGGGCGCCAGACACGATCTGGCTTGAGTAGAACCCGACCGGCTGCATGGCCACGCCGTTTGGTCCGATGACCTCGATGATCGGCATTCCGGCCATAGCGTTACCGTAGTTCTGGAACGACGCCGTGATGGTGTACTGGTTGCCGGCGGTCAGGGTCGTGACACTCGAGCCCCCGCTGGTGATGGTCACCGATGCGGTTGAACTGAAGTCCATCGGGTAAGGCATCACGTCGGCGCTACCGCTTGTCGGGGTGACGCTCGGCGTCGTGAGGTCGCTGACTTGATAGCCGATCTGACCCGCCACTGAGGAAGTTACGGCAACCAGTGCCGTACCGTTTTCCATCGGCACTGTGTAGGTCGTACCGGCGGTGGCCGCGAGGACCTTGCCCGACGGCACGGACCGTACGGTAAGCGTCGCCCCCGCGGGAGCTGTAATGGTGAGCGCTACGTCGTCGGAATTCGAGGTCACCTCGCTGCCCGACTGGTCGGCAACATTGATCTGCACCAGTTCCGGTGTAGCGCTCCAGACGGAGCCCTGGGCAACACCGTAGCCGGCAGTGAGGTTGAGTTGTGTGGCGTAGGGCGTGAAGAAGTCGCCGACAAGCTGCTGCGTCACCGAGGCCACGCTTGCGTCGGTCAGGTCCGCTGCCTGGTAGCTGACCTCCTGGGGGACCGCCGAGTAGACCAGAAACATGGCGGACCCCGCTTGAGCGGGTATGGTGTAGACGCCGGCGGTCGGCGTGATGACGTTGCCGCTCCCGTCGGTCACCGTCAACGCGGTGGGATTTGGAGCGTTGATCGTGAGGCCGATGTTGTCGCCAGAGCTGACCGGGTTTCCGTAGGCGTCGAATAGGTTGGCGATCACCTGCTGCGCTGTTGCGTTGCCCGGTAGGGTGCTGCTCGCATCCCCGCTCACGGCGGCCGCGTTCAGCACGACGGCTCCCAGCATCGCCTCCGGCCCAGGCGAGACGTTAGCCTGCGTAAAGGCTGAGTAAGGAACGTTATCCTGGCCGAACGTCCACGCGTAGAACGTCAGGGGTCCAGCAGCATCCGACGCGTATTTAACCGTAGCGGACCCGTCCTGCAAGGGAATCTCGTACAGGCCCTGCTGGTCTGGTAG
>JAJYKO010000527.1:4234-5018 GCA_021788565.1 Chloroflexota bacterium | reverse complement strand
GAGTTGGGTACGAGAGCCCATCGCAGTTCAGCCGCGAGTACAGGCGCCTGTTCGGAACGCCGCCGTTGCGCGACATCACGACCTTGCGCGAACTGGCGGCCGGTGAGAGGGGGTAGGAGTTAACGGGAAAAGGGAGCTACGAATCCGGGCTGCGGCGCTGAAGGCTTTTGTGCACTCTGCACAAAAGCCTTCCTTCATCTCTTGACGGACTGCACGTAGACCACTCGCATCGCGGTCGCTTATCTTGTAACCGTGAAATGGTGCTTTGAGGGGTTGCCGGCCTCTATCCCGATATTTATCGGGCTTGCACTGACGACTGATATCTCTATACGCGAGGCAGCGCGAAAAACGCGCGGGTCGGTCCGCACCGAGATCATTGAGGGGAGAATAGCACGTGACAGTAACGAAGACAGAGATTGGTGCCCTGACAGATACCGGAAAGACTACTATGACGAAGCCCGAGGAGGTAGTTGCCTTCGCCCGAGCTCAGGGCATGAAGATGATCGACTACCGCTTTGTGGACCTGCTGGGCACCTGGCAACACTTCTCCACACCAGTTGAGGAGTTTGAGGCGGAGGTTTTCAAGAACGGCCTCGGCTTCGACGGCTCCAGCATCCGCGGCTTTCAGAAGATCCACGAGAGCGATATGGTGCTGATGCCGGATGCGACCACGGCTTTCATCGACCCGACGCTCAATGTGCCGACCCTGGTTGTCACCTGCGACGTCATGGACCCGGTGAAGAGGGCGCCCTACAGCCGTGACCCCCGCTATATTGCCAAGAAG
>JAJYKO010000527.1:0-4224 GCA_021788565.1 Chloroflexota bacterium | reverse complement strand
TACCTGGTGAAGACCGGTATCGCCACCATGAGCTACTGGGGCCCCGAGGCGGAGTTCTATATCTTCAACGACATCCGGTTCGACCAGACCAGCCACAGCGGCTACTACTTCATCGACTCTGAGGAAGGGATCTGGAACAGCGGCCAGAACGGCAGCAAGCCGAACCTGGGTTTCCGGCCACGCTATAAGGAAGGGTACTTTCCGGTGCCGCCCATGGATAGGCAACAGGATCTGCGCAGCGAGATGGTGATGAACCTGATCGCGGCTGGGATCGACGTGGAAGTCCACCACCACGAGGTGGGCACCGCGGGGCAGGCCGAGATCGACATGAAGTACAAGAGCCTGACCTTCATGGGCGACCAGGTGCTCAAGTACAAGTATATAATTCGGAACACCGCGGTAAACAAGGGCTACACGGCGACGTTCATGCCTAAGCCACTCTTCGGCGACAACGGGTCCGGCATGCATGTCCACCAGAGCCTCTGGAAAAACGGTTCAAATCTGTTCTTCGATCTCAACGGGTACGGTCTGATCAGCGAGACGGCTCGTCATTACATCGGCGGCGTCCTCAAGCACGCGCCGGCTCTCTTGGCCCTGGCTGCTCCAACGACCAACTCCTACCGCCGGTTGGTGCCGGGCTATGAGGCGCCCATCAACCTTGTCTACTCTCGGCGGAACCGAAGCGCTGCTATCCGCATCCCGATGTACTCGGACAACCCCAAGGCCAAGCGGGTCGAGGTTCGCTTCCCAGATCCCACCGCAAACCCGTATCTGATCTTCTCGGCGCTTCTGATGGCAGGACTGGACGGAGTTCAGAACGGGATCGAGCCGCCTGCCCCAGTGGACGAGGATATCTACGAGATGTCCCGGGAAGAACGAGCGGGCATCCAGTCGACGCCGGGTAGCCTGGCCGAGACCCTGAATGCACTTGAGAACGATCACGAGTTCCTGCTGAAGGGTGATGTTTTCACGAAGGATGTGATCGAGACCTGGATTGCGTACAAGAGGGAGCGTGAGGTTGATCCCGTGGCGCTACGGCCACACCCTTACGAGTTCTTTATGTACTACGACGCGTAGCTTCTTCGTCGGTCAACCTCCTACCGGCGAAAGGTGAGGGTGTAGTACCGCACCTTTCCACTGGCCGGACGCCGTCCCCTCACGGCGTCCGGCCAGACCCTTGTCTCCGTGCTCACACTGGCTAGACGTTCCCCAATCGCGTCGCTGGCGAGCCCCCAGCTTCATCCATTCTTTTCTTTGCATCGCCTGATTCCGCGGTTTCAGGTGCGTGTCATCTACATACTGGCACGGCGGCATGGTGTATAATCGGGGCCAGAGCAGGGCGACGCTGATGGGTGGCGCCACGCCGCGAGTGACGAGCACCGAGGGGTCGCTTTGCCGTTCCTCTCCGCTAGCTGCTCGCTGGTCATCCGCTCTGTTGGAGTTGACCCATGGTGTCCATAGAAGATTTCGCCAAGATAGACCTTCGCGTTGGCACCGTCGTCTCTGCGGAGAGAGTGCCCGGAGCCACGAAGATCCTGAAACTCACCATCGATATCGGAGAGAGGCAGATCACGACTGCCTCCGGCATCGCCCAGTATTACCAGCCGGAGGAGATGGTGGGCCGCCGGGTCGTGGTGGTCGCCAACCTCCAACCCGCTACTATCAGAGGTGTCGAATCCCAGGCAATGATCCTGGCCGCCAGCCAGGAAGGCAGCAGGGTTGTCCTTGTGGCCCCTGCGGAGGAGATTCCAAACGGCGCCAAGGTGAAGTGAAGCGGGCCTGGCTTTCTCCATTTTCGTGCGGCAGCTCACAGCCGGCAGATATCCGAGCCGAAGAGTTGGCCGCAGATGCTCAGGCAGGTGTCTTTCAATGCCGAAAGTCTCCGTGATTATCAGGGCCAAGAACGAAGAACGATACCTGGGCGAGACCCTCACGGCGATACGAGGGCAGCGCTTTAGGGACTTCGAGGTGGTGCTGGTCGATTCTGGATCCACCGACCAGACCATCGAAATCGGCCGGCGGCACGGGGCGAAGATAGTGGTCATGGACCCGAAGGAATTTACTTACGGGCACGCTCTGAATCTCGGCGTAAGCCACTCCGAGGGTCAGCTGCTGGTCAGCTTGAGTGCTCACGCCACGCCATGGAGTGAGGAGTGGCTGGAGAGCCTGGTCGCCGGGTTCAACTATCCATCCGTGGCTGGGGTCTACGGCCGGCACATACCCAGGAGCAACGTTTCGCTCTTCGAACTGCTGGGTATGCATCTCTCCGGGGTCACCAGCAAGAACGCGCGGCTGCAGAGTGGGAGCGCGCGCTTTTCCAACACCAACGGCGCCTTCCGGCGCAGCCTGTGGGAAATGGCCCCATTCGACGAGCGGCTTCCCGGGGCCGAGGACATCGAGTGGGCCCGCCGCATTCAGAGGCTGGGATACGATATCCTGTTCGAGCCGCGGGCAGCCGTCTATCACTCCCACGGCGAGTCACTTCCGAGGCTGTTACGCCGGCAGTTCCGCGACCAACCTGTGATTCTTCGAGCCTGGCTGACCGGCATGCAGAACCGCGAGCCATCCGAAGTCGACTCTCACGTCCGAGGAAGGGAAATTCCCGCCAAGTAGGAGCGCCCGCCCAGGCACGGACGGTCTCTCCGAACCTCACCGTACGTCGTCTGCTCCAGGAGATAGCATGGAGGTCTACACGATCGGTTTCACCCAGAGAACGGCGGCCTCCTTCTTCGGAGCCCTGAGTGGCGCGGGCATAAGACGGCTGGTGGACGTCCGGCTCAACAACTCCTCGCAGCTGGCCGGCTTCGCCAAGCGTGATGACCTCGGCTTCTTCCTGAGGGAGCTGTGCGGGGCCGAGTACATTCACGAGCCGCTGCTGGCGCCGACGCAGGAGATATTGGACGCCGTGAAGAAACGGAAGGGGAGCTGGGAAAGCTACGAGCGCGACTTCCTGGCCCTAATGGCGGACCGGAAGATTGAAGAGAGGCTCTCCCCTAAGCTGTTCGCGGTTCCGACGGTCCTGCTGTGCAGCGAGCCGACGGCGGCTCACTGCCACCGGCGGCTGGTTCTGGACTATCTCCAAGGGAAATGGGGAAACCTGCAGGCCATACACCTATAGCGGGATTGGGCCATACCGATGAGATCCACCCGGAAACGACGATCAATGGCACCAGGACGCGGGCTATGGTGGAGCAGGTGCAAGCGATAGACAAAACCAGGCTCAAGGACAAAGTCGGTTCAATGGTGGGGGAGACGGTCATGGTCCTGAGGGACGAGCAGCTGCGCTATCTGCTGGCTCTGGACTACTGATGCGATCAAGACGCGTTACGGACACTACTCAGGCAGGCTCAAGCCAACACCATGTCATGCCCGAACCAGCGGCAAGAAGATTTCGTCGACGATCTCGACGAGAACGGTGTCGGGCACCCGCGTGCGGGTGAAGAGGAGTTCGTTGCGCAACAGGTCCAGGGGAAGGTTAGCTGTTCGACGGCTCACCCTGTCGAGATCGACCTCGCCACGTTCGGCTGCCCGCCTCAGGATGGCACTCATCGTGTCGGCACCGACCCTCGTGACCTGGGTCTGTAGATAAGACAGACGCCCATCGTCCCGGAAGAGATCGGTCAGCAGGCCGTGAATGACCTCAGGGCCGACCTCGCTAAGCCGCCGCGACATGCGGCGAAGCAGGGCGAGAACGTCGCCTCTCAAGGTGCCGGTGTCCGGGACTTCGCCGGAAAGCATCGGCGCCTCCTGTCGCATCGCAGCGATGACGAGTTCGGCCCGATTCGGCCACCGGCGATACAGGACCGTCTTGCTGGTTCTGGCGCGAGCGGCAACACCCTCCATCGTCAGGCTGGCGTAGCCGACGGCAGCCAGCTCGTCCCATGCAGCCCGGAGGATGGCAGCTTCGAGGGCGGCGCCGCGCCGCCGCGAAGGGCCACGACGGTCCCCGCTGCGGCGATGTGGGGCCGAGTGCGCGATCAAATCTCCTCGACTAGCTGCCATGCCTGACCTCCATTGGATACGCTCAGTTTCCTATTGACAAGTCTACGCCGCCGGAGCTACAGTGTACAGCATTAGATACTATGCGTCTCTTAACGGAGGTTTTCAGCGATGGGCGACAGCGGCAAGCCAGGACAGGATCTTCCAAAAGGTGTGGGCTTGACGGCGCTCAACGTCGCACGGGGCCGCGCTACCGAGACTCGCCGGGCCGACCGGCTGTTCGAT
>JAJYKO010000526.1 GCA_021788565.1 Chloroflexota bacterium | reverse complement strand
GACCGGGCAGAAGATAGAGGACCTCCTGGCCGGGCTTCACCCGTCCCGATACAACGGCCGGCTGGTCCTTCGAAACCCGGAGCGTCGCGGGGATGGTGATGTCGAGCTGGTAGTCGGCTGCTCCTCCATTTGCAGCTACCCTGATCTCGTAGTCCTGCGTCGCGGGCAGTCTCCCCCGCCAGTGTGTCGCATTTCCGCCCGAAACCAACTCCTCACCACTGCTTCGGCCCACGATACTGAGGGCGATCTTCCCTCTGGAGGTAGTTGTGTCCACGATCATGGTTTGGCCCGCGAATGCCCACAGGACGAAATGCTGGCTGTCCCCCTCCTGGACGGTACGTTGGAATGTGGCCGATGTGGTGTTCGGCTCGAATTGAACGCGCTGGGCGGGGCCCTTGACCACAGCCCGTAGGGACACCATCGACGCTGAGGTTGCCACGGGCTTCCCAGTCCGGGTGGTCATCAGAGCCCTCTCCGCTTTCCACACGATCCCCGGCGTGGGGTCCCCCAGAACGACCGCCCTTTCCGTCGCTTTCGGGCTGGGCGCAGAACATAGGTAGCTGATGCGCTTGCCATCGACCACTCCCGTGGCGCCGGTCGCGAGACTACAGATCGAGCCATCGTCCAGCTCGAGCAGCCATGGGTTGGAGGACCTATCTACGATCAGGTTGGGAGCCGGCAGGGGATCGCTCAGTTTGACTGGTACTCCCTTCTGCCCGGTCAGAGGGTTAGGAGTACAGATAACCCTTCCGTTCCCGAGGTCGAAGCAGGGGTCGAGGATCTGATTGCCCACGTTACACCGCCAGGCGTCGCGGCTGAGGACGGCGACGGAGTTGGACCAGCAAGAGCCGTCCTGGGTACCGCCACCCGGGTCCACCGGATAGTAGACGATGACCCTGGTTGGGGCAGGGGTGCCAGGCGAGGGAACAGCCGAACCCGCGACGGAGAACGCGCGCGGCTGAACGGGGGTTGCGGCCGGTTGGGAAGTAGGAACAGTGGGCTTCTGCGGTGCGGGTTCCACAGAACAGGCAGAAACCCCCACCACTATCAGTAGTAGGGCCGTCACCCCTATCGATGCCCGCCATAACACGCATCGACCCCAACTGGACAGCTGGACCACTTTTCTCCCCACTCCGTCATCGATTTGCCACTCGTTTTATAGCCTTGATGGCGGCCTCCCGCATCGCCAGAAACAGCTATTTGGCCCACCGGTCCGCCTAACTGAATTCAGTTACGGCTCATCGCCCATCACTTGGCATATAATGCGAGCACGGCGGCTGAGTCAGGAGCAGATAGATGAGCGCAATCAGGATCCTCCTTGCCGAAGACCACGACATCGTCCGAGAGGGTACACGCCAGGTTCTGGAGAAGGCCCAGGACCTTGACGTCATCGGAGAGGCAGGAGACGGGGATGAGGCCGTTCATCTGGGCGAGACCTTAAAACCGGACGTCCTGGTGATGGACGTCCGAATGCCGAGGCTGAACGGACTGGAGGCAACCAGACGGATCAAGGCAAGCCACCCAGAGATCCGTGTTCTCGTGCTCTCGGCGTACGAAGACGACCAGTATGTCTTCCCTCTCCTGGAAGCCGGTGCGGATGGCTATCTGCTGAAGACAGCGAAGGGACGCGAGCTAGTGGAGGCGATTCGCGCCGTCCACGCTGGTAGGAAGGTGCTTTCTCCCAGTATAACCGACAAGGTCATCGGCCACCTGGCAGGTACTCCCGACGACCACGACAGTGACGAGATGGTAGAAGCGCTAACCGAGAGGGAGCTCGAGGTACTCCAGGCGGTGGCCAGCGGCAAGAGCAACAAGGAGATCGCGGAAGGGCTTTCTCTCAGCACCAACACCGTTCAGGTGCACCTTCGGAACATCTTCGGCAAGCTCGGAGTGAGCAGCCGAACTGAGGCGGTTACCCACGCCCTGAGGTGGGGCTTGATTTCCCTGCGGAAGAAGCAGGAGCCGTGAGAGACCTCTCACTCCGATCCCGCATCGCCCTGGCCACCCTCCTGCCCCTGGTCGTCTTTGCGGTGCTCGCCGGTGTCGTCGGAGTCTACGCGCTCCGTCGAATTCCCGAGGAGCTCGCCCTCGACCGCCAGACGGTCCTCGTCCAGGTGGCAGCGGCAGGCGTTGCCGAGAGCCTCCGCGGGCAGATCCACCTGCTGGACATGACCGCGGCGGAGTTGTCGGAGTATGCCGGCAATGTGGCTGAGGAGCAACAGCTTCTGGACGACAGCACCTCGGTGCTGCAGGGCTTCGATGGAGGGGCAGCGCTCCTGGATGCGGACGGAAATGCCACCGCCGCAACTGCACCCGGCCGGTCGATGCTTGGTTCTAACTTCGCCAGCCGCAACTACTTCCGGCAAGTCAGGGCGACGGGGGCTCCAGGCTTCTCTGACGTCTTCCGGGACCCGTCTACCGGGCAACTGGCAGTTGTGATTGCGGTGCCGGTTGGACAGGGAGACTCGGCGGGTGTTCTGCTGGGCGAGTTCACCCTGGACCATCTCAACTGGGCCCGGGACCTGAACCTGCTGCGCACCGCGCCGGGTGGCAAGGGCTACATCATCGATAGCGCCAGCACCATCATCTACCACCCCGACGCGTCCAGGATCGGTCAGAGCGTCCAGTCCGAGCCCGAATTGTGGCAGCTGGTGATGGCTGGACAGCCCGGGAGCATGCTCTACCGGTCCCCCGACTCCGGACAAGAGCTGGTGGTGAGCTACTCCCCGATCCCCGGGGCGGAATGGGGTCTTATCACCGAGCAGTCCTGGGACGTCGTCCTGGCCTCGATCGTCCCATATCAGGGCATCCTGCTCGGGCTGACCGGCCTCGGAGTGGTGCTGGCGCTTATCGCGCTCCTGATTAGTGTGGGTAGGGTGACACGTCCGCTAAGCTCGCTGGTTGCTTCCGCCCGTCGGGTGGCCGAGGGCAAGCCCTACGAGACTATTCCGCTGGAAGGGCCACCGGATCTCAAGGTGCTCATCCAGGTGGTCAACGGGATGGTGGAGCACCTGCTCAAGCAGCAGGCGGCGCTGCGCGGCTACGCAGTCCAGGTACTCCACGGCCAGGAGGAGGAAAGGCTTCGACTGTCCCACGATCTCCACGACGAGACCGTGCAAGAGCTTGTTGCCCTGACCCAGCGCATAGACCTCTGCACGGCCGCCCTAGACAAGGATCGCGAGGACGCCGAGCGGAGGCTGCTGGAGATTCGTGCAATCACGCTGAGAACCCTCAGCGGGGTGAGGCGCCTGAGCCACAACCTCCGTCCATCTGCGCTGGAGGACCTGGGTCTGGCCGCTGCGCTACGAGTGCTCGTTCGGGAGCTGGACGAGGAGATACCGAATGCCAGAGCCCAGTGCGAGGTAGTGGGACGGGAGAGGCGGCTCGCGCCTGAACTCGAGCTGACGACCTTCCGCGTCGCCCAGGAGGCTCTCAGCAATGTCCGAAAGCACGCGCGCTCGGCCACGAGAGTCGACGTAGCTCTCGTCTACGAAGACTGGGGGCTGATGCTCATGGTCGAGGACAATGGCGACGGGTTCGAGATGGTCGAAAGGGAAGGCCTGATTCGGGACGGTCACCTGGGTCTGGCGGGAATGATGGAGCGTGCCCAACTTTTCGGGGGCGAGTTGAGTATCGTGTCGGCTCCCGGCGAGGGGACGACGGTTAGCCTCCGTTTGCCCGCGCTTCCGGCGGACAGTTAGGCCGGCATCTCTCATCCTGGAGAACCAATCCCGTAGCTAGCACACCGACACAGCACTCCTCACTTGTACGGGCGGGGCGACTCCCTGAAGGCCCCGATCGTGGACGAGACACCGCAATCCTCACTTGTACGGGCGGGGCGCTGTACCCGCCCGCCTGGTTTGCGGGCCGGCAGAGCCTACGGCCCCTACAGATCTCCGTTAGGCACGGCGTTCATGACACACGGGCGAGCATGACCTGCTTCGACGAAGAGACGGAGAAGGGCCGGGTGTCTCTAGACGCCCAGCCCTTCCCAACGGCCGCCGCGACACGACGCTGTGCCCCGGCTTCAAATAAATGAGTTGTCTCGTAACACTCCTCGCGTCACGTCGGGCAGGTCATCCCGACGGTCGCAGCATAACGGGAAAATCGGCGGCTTCAATCGTACAGTAGTGGAAATTCGTTATACACAAGAAAGGCGGCTATGAGACACCTTTCTCCACGTTCGCGGTACGCGGGCTACCACGTAGGTACTACAGCGGTTGACTCTCGGCGGCAGAGTCTCCATCGCCAAGGCCACTGGGGAGAGCCACGACAAAGCGGGTTCCGCCGTCTTCTGGAAACTCCGCCACGATCTCCCCACCGTGCAGTTGCACAATCTCTCGGCTGATGTACAGCCCTAGTCCCATCCCGCCAACGCGGTCGGTGCTCTGAGTGTGGTTGAAGCGGGTGAAGATTTGATCGCGGAACTCTGGGGGGATGCCAGGGCCGTGATCTCTAACAGATAGGCGGACCGTGTCGCGCGATGGCTGCGACACCTCCACATCGATCAGGCTTCCAGCCGGGCTGTATCTAATGGCATTGTCGAGCAAGTTGATGGCCACTTGCTCAACTCGAAGCGGGTCCACTAGGGCGAGCACAGTTACCGGGATGCGCACCAGTATGGCATGCTCGGTGCTGCTCGCCATGACCGCCTCGACTACTCCTTCAACCAGCTTGCCAATATCTACCACCTGTCGCTCAAGGGACAGGCGCCCGGCCTCCAGCCGAGAAACGTCCAGCAATTGAGAGATCAAATTTGATAGCTTCCGCGATTGCTGGTCGATTACCCTCAGGGCCTGCCGGACCTGCATTGGGTCTGGCGTGCCGTCGCGGTCCAGCTGGCGAATCGCCAGCTGGACAAACCCCCTGAGGCTGGTCATAGGCGTCTTGAGTTCGTGAGCGGCTACCGAGAGGAACTCGTCGCGGGCCTTGACTGCCTCCTTCGCGTCTCGGTACAGCCGAGCGTTGTCCACCGCGACAGCGGCTCTCGCCGCAAACTCATCGGCGAGGGCAAGGTCATCCTTCGAGTACCGG
>JAJYKO010000525.1 GCA_021788565.1 Chloroflexota bacterium | reverse complement strand
GTTACAGCCCACAACCAGCCGACCGGCGTGCCACCGACCTTCATCGGCGCCGCAAGCCAGGGTTTCGGGTCCTGGCCCCATGTGAGCTCGTCGCTGCCGGCCAGCCCCGCGAGCCGCTGCTGCAGCGCCGCATCCAGCCGAAAGTGGGACGGGCGATGCAGCAGCGGACGCAACCGCCCTCCCGCATCTGGCCACCAGATCCCAACGGCGAGGGCATCCACGGAGGAACCGAGATAATCCAGCACCTCGGGGAGTTGACTCGCAACGTCGCGCGGCTGACAGGAGAGCAGACATACAATGTTCTTCAGATCGCATACGGGCAGAGTGCATGCAGGTTTACGTTCAATTCGTCCGTTAGGTTCCATCCGTCGATCACCCCCCCAGCAGGCTAAACAGCGCCTCGCGGTGCCGGCTGAAGCGCTCCTCAGACAAGAGACGACACTTTTCAACCCTCGCACGTCGCCGGAGAAGTCGGAAGGCGAATGCCATGCAGGTGGCCTCTCCGCACTGCCTGCAGTTCTCCCTCGGAAGCAGGACGTAAATGTCCAGGGGCCTCACGATAGGCCGCATCTCGTAGGAGGGCTCGATCTCGTGCCGTCGCCGATAGGCATCGTTGACCAGATCGCGAACCCAGTCGAGCACCCGCTGGGCGTCGGCCTCGTCGTCGATCTTGGCCATGGTGAGCACCCTGGGGTACAGGGTGATCATCCGGTGCTCCAGATCGAGGTGAAGGATCCCCGCCTTGTGCGAGTAGCCGGCCCTCTTCAACAGCGCGTTCAGATAGGGCATGACCTCGCTCACGTCCTCGGAGAACTCCGCCACCACCCGGATCTTCGTCGGGTCGGCGATGCAGTCCAGGACGTGGGTGATCTCGATGTCCCGCAGCAACTCCCCGCCCACACCGTCCCCCGCTCAATTCTGACTTCCACGGCAGCCAAGGCCAGTCCTGGGTCCTGAGTCCTGAGGACACAGGACTCAGGACCCAGGACCCAACGGTCGAACACGCACAGCGTGAGTCGCGTAAACCTATGCGAGTACCAGGGGGCTCAGCCCCATCCACGTCGAGTAGAGTCCTGCCCCCACCAGGACGAGCCCGGCCGCTCGGCGCAGGAACGGCTCGAAGCTGCGCGTGGAGTTGGCCCATCGCGCCAACTGCGACACGCCAGCCGACAGCAGAAGCACACCCAGTAACACGGGCAGCGCCGTGCCCAGGGCAAACACCGGCGCCAGGGTCAGACCTGCCGGGGAGCGCAGGGCCATGGGGATTAAGACCCCGAAAAAGAGGGCGGCGCTGTAGGGACAGAAAGCCAGCGCAAAGAGGGCTCCCAGCCCCAGCGCTCCCATCCACCCCCCTTCTGCCAGCCTGTCAGCCACTCGGCCCCCCAGACCAACCGGAACGGGCAGCGAGATCACGCCCAGCACCACCAGGCCCGCCAGGATGAGCACCGGACCCAGCAGGTACTGGCCGGCATCCTGCAGAAGCCAGGACACGCGGCTCGCCTCCAGCCCGACGGTCACCAGGAGGGCCGCCACCAGGGAGTAGGAGAGCGCCCGGCCCGCGGCATACATGAATCCCGAGACGAGCGACTCTTCGGAGCTGGTCGCCTGTTTCCCCAGGTAGGCCAGGGCCGCCACGTTGGTGGCCAGGGGACAGGGGCTGAGGGACACCAGTAACCCGAGGAGAAAGGCGCTCAACACCGGCAGGCTGCTACCCGCCAATAGCTCCTGGATCGCCTCCACCAGCCCCATCAGCTCTTCCCCAGTCCGGCCGCAATCATGCCGCGCAGGATGCCGCTGAACTTGGCCTCGTTGCCCACGTAGGGGTAGGTCTCTTGCGCTTCCACTATGTTGTCCTTTCCCCCGCTGACGTAGTCGAGAAACAGCGAGGAACCGGATGCCCCATACTTGGCTGTCACCGCCATGTTCTCGGGCTTCTGCACGTCCACCTCCCGGAATGTCACCCGCCCGCTCGCCAGCTCACCGGCAAAATACTTTGCCACCGTATTCCCGGACGTCTGCCCTGCCCATATGCAGCTGTCGCATCGCTCCGTCCGGTGAAAGTAGACCACGTCGATGCGGTCGGCGTTCCGCACCGGCGCAGTCGCCGCGGCCACCTCCTGATCCTGCGAATTGCTAAACACGCCGACGACGATTATCGCCAACAAGAAGAGGACCACGCCGAAGACAAGGATGCGTGCCACCCCACCCTTTCGGCGCTTGTCTCCAAGCTGAGACTCGACCCACCTCGCGTCGTCACCACCACTTTTTCTGCTCACTCCCCTGCACCCTCCGTCACCAACCTGCGCCCACTTCCGTGCCACATCTTCGAAGCGCGCATGAGTTGTCCGACCTGCTCATCGGGTTACTGGATGAGGGCGGCCACCTGCCGCTATCGGCCCTGCGCCCTCACGGCGCCGGAACCACGCCCTCACCCGCTCCGCCAGCCGCAGGTACACCACCATGAACAGGATCTGGAAGATAGGCAGCGTCGCCGCCGGCACCGCGACCAGTGGCGAGAAGGCCGCTGTCGCCAGGGCGATGGCCGTCCCGTTGTTCTTCCCCGTGCTGGCGAACACCACACCCATGTGGTCCTCGTAGGAGAGCCCGAGCCGCCGGTCCAGCCAGGTTATCAGCAAAAGCGTGATGGCCACGAAGAGCACGTTGGGCACGATCAGCCACAGCAGCATCGTCCACTTCGAGAGCAGCAGCGTAGCCTTCAGGAAGAAGATCAGGAATACGATCAGGAACATGCTGACCAGGGTGACTATCGGGAAGATGGGCATGATCCGCTGAAAGCCTGGCTTACCCAGCCATCGGATAAGCACGGTCCTGGTCAGATAGCCCAGGATCATCGGGAGGATCAGCACCGTCACCACGGTCCAGAGCAGGTTATCGATGGGTACCGCGATGTGGTACTGGCCACCGAAGATGGATGCCCAGAAGGGTATGGCGGGTATTGCCGCCACGAAGCTGGCGGCCACCACCACCGTCGCCAGCTCCAGGTTCCCCTTGACCAGCCCGGTGTAGCCGATGCTCATGCTGGAGCAGGGCACCACCATCACCAGCATGAATCCGAAGGCGAGCATGGGATCGGGCAGGAAGACCTTACTGAGCAAGAAGCCCAGGAGCGGAGCCCAGAGGAAGTTGTAGGCCAGCGAGAGCAGCAGCGCGCGCCAGTTGCGCATCGCCTTCCCCAGCGCCTCCACCTGGAGGTTCACCATCATGGGATAGATCATGAAGAAGACGACCACCGTGGTGGCGTTCGAGAGGCTCGCCCCGTACTTGTCCAGGAAGGCACCGGAGAGATCTCCCACCAGCAGGCCCAGGCCCAGTGCCGCGGCCACATACCAGGCGAGATTCTTGTTCAGATTCTGTTGAAAAGACTTGAGGTTCATGATTCAGCTCCAAGACACTCGATAGATCCCTGGCCGCAGTCCACGCACTCCACCTGCAGGGTCGCGTGGTCGATACCGTACTTCTCCTCCAGCAGCCCTCGCAGCCGCGCTACCAGCGCAGGGCTGTACGGCAGCGCCGCCTCAGCAACCCGCACGTGGGCGCTCAGCACCGCGTGACTCGAGCCCGTGCTCCAGAGGTGCAGGTCGTGGACTCCCAGCACCCCATCTACCTCGACCATGGAGCGAGCTACCTCGTCCGCCGCAAGTCCCTCGGGCGCTCCCTCCATCAGAATGTGCACCGCCTGCCGCAGCACGCCCCAACCGCTGTAGGCGATCAGCAAGCCGATCAG
Organism: Chloroflexota bacterium; assembly: GCA_021788565.1. Next base: position 1,290 of record JAJYKO010000525.1, on the reverse strand, counting down.
CACACTCACCACGGGGTCCGCCGCGTACCACCCCGTCGCCAGCATCACCAATGCGGCCACGATCACCCCCACCGAAGCCAGGGCGTCGCCGAGCACGTGGATAAAGGCGCTCTTCACGTTCAGATTCCCGTGGGTATGCCCGCTCAACGTGAGTGCCGTCAGCAGGTTGGCAGTGAGCCCGAAGGCCGCGATGGCGAGCATCTCACCGCTGTGGATCGACACCGGCGCCTGCCACCTGTCCCATGCCTCCTTGCCGATGCCGATGGCCACCACGATAAGGGTGACGGCGTTAACGAGCGCGGCCAGCACCTCGGAGCGCCGGTAGCCGTAGCTATGGCGGGCGTTGGGCGGCAGCGCGGCGAGGCGCAGCGCCCCGTAGCTCATGGCCAGCGCGAACACATCCAGGAAGACGTGCGCGGCGTCGCTCAGGAGCGCCAGGCTCCCCGTCCAGAGTCCCCCGCCCACCTCCACCGCGCAGACCGCCGCGGTGATGCCGATGGAGAGCAGGAGGCGCCCGCCCGCTGCGCTCTCCTCGGACGGCGAATGCTCGTGCTCGTGATGATGTTCACCCGTTGGAAGGCTAGCTTCTTTGCTCATCTCCCCACCTCGCAGCTTGAATTATCCATCTGGCCAGCCGGTCTTTCCGCGGCACGTTGCCGGTGGCAACCAGCCGTCCGTCGATGACCAGGCCCGGCATGCCGAAAAGGCCGAGTGGCACGATCCGGGCGATGTCGGTCACAATCTCCACCTCGGCAAGAATCGCTTGCTCGATCACCACCTCCCGTACCAGCGCCTCCAGTCGACGGCAAAGCGGGCCGCCCACGCCCAGGATCTCCACCTTCACCATCGAAAGCCCTTCTCCTATCATGCCCAGCCGAGGGCGAGGATCCCCGCCCACACCACAAGTCCGGCCGCGAACAGCGCGGCCAGGGGCAACTTGAAATACCGTGCCCCGACGAAAGCCCCGGCGGCCAGGATGATCTGAGCCGGCCCCACCAGGGCGATCTGCCCGAGCTGCAGGGCCACAACCAGCAGCAGTCCCACGAAGCTCGCCAGAACCCCTCGAACGGCCCCACGGACCACCACGTGATGCCGGATCTGGCCGAACAGCTCGGCGAACAGCAGCGTCATCGCGAAGGAAGGCGCGAAGATGGCAAAGGCCCCTACGGCCGCCCCCACCACCCCGAACAGCTTGTAGCCCACGAAGGCCGCCGTGATCAAAAATGGCCCGGGGGTAATCTGGCCGAGGGCGATGCCGTCGGCGAACTCCCGCAGCGTGAGCCAGCCGTG
>JAJYKO010000524.1 GCA_021788565.1 Chloroflexota bacterium | reverse complement strand
ATAGCGGCTCATAGATAAACGGCTCCCCGCCGGTAATCACAAAGAAGCGGGTGCCCAGCTCTCGAGCCTCTCCGATGACCCGCACCACCTCCTCCTCCGTGAGGTCGTCCTGCTTTGTGTAGTTGCCGGCGTAGCAGCCCACGCAGCGAAGATTGCACCTCATCGTCGGGCTTATAACTATCGTGGCGGGAATCGGGATCTCCCGACCGTCGTCGAGCTTTCGCACGTACCGATCATGCCTGAGAGCGATGTGGGCTATAAAGCGCGCCGCGAAGCGGCGCCTGATATTGGGATCCACCGAGGTCAGGAGGTGCTTCAGCCATGCCGAACCGGACTGACCCGGCGACACATACTGCCTGACCCAGGCCGCGATCATCCGCTTGTTCTCGTCGTCACCGGCAAACTTCTCGAAAGCGCCCGCGAGCTGACGGTAGCTCCCCTCAGGAGCCTTCCCTAACGCGGACAGCAGTTGCGCCACCGCGTACTCGGTGGTCCGCTGCGAGAGCCAGTTCATCGCACCAGCGGATTTGCCGTTGCCGTTACCATTGTGATGGACCTTGCCGTTGCCGTTGCCATGGCTGTCATCGACCATCATGCCCCTGACCCTCCTTCTTGCTCAAGAATTCGCGTTTCAACCAGCGCCAGATATGCCCCAGGGTCGAGGGGTCAACAAACCCCCCGACCCCACGCCCGCCCCCGCGATTAGCGGCCACACGGGCCAGCAACCAGAAGACTTACGCTATCTGCGAGCCGGCGCCCCTCGGCTGCACCAAATCCCACACCGCCGCCACGGCTACCACAACACCAGTGATCCACGCGCTCCAGGCGGGGTTGGCTAGACCAGCGAAGCCGAGAACCCACGGGGACAGAAACACCAGTACCCCAAGTGCGCCGACGATCCACACTGCCGCCGTCGAGAACGGGGCCGCCAGCGCCCACAGGGCCACGACCACCAGGAGCACGCCCAGAACCCAGGCGCTCCAGGAGCTAGCCGGATCCTGCGAGAACCCCAGGATCCACGGCGAGATGAAAACCCACGCACCCACCACCAGGTTGAGCCACTCTTGCCACCGAGTCCAAGCCTTCATGTTGCCGCCTCCCCTTGTCGCCACGTCAACGTGGCGCAATCCCTTGTTCTTTCGTTCTGAGTGATCGCTCACTCATCACAGCCGCTATTATAGCCGTCCCAACCCTCCTGTCAATACATTTGGGGGCTACATCGCTTCCCAATACCATAGAAACGCGCATATCCTGAGTGATGCCTCACTCATTATCGGTCGCAAGCGCGCGATGCACTGCAAGCCGTATTGGCCCTGAACCGGCCCGCGCGACCGGGCTGCGGAAATCCGCTATCCCGAGTTTCACCAGCCCGCGAGTCCGGCCGTCCAGGGGCTGGCCTCGCCGGATCTATCGGCAAGTTCAAGATCCGCAGGATCTGCACCAAGTTACTTCTGGATACGCAATTTCTGTGCTCAAGTTTCGGATCAGATCCCATCTCCGGCGACCTCCAGCCTGCCAGGCCGCACGGCTCGCGCTCTACCGTCTCACACCCAGCCAAGAGCAAGGATCCCAGCCCAGACCAGAAGGCCAATGGCGAACAGCGCCGCCAGCGGCAACCGAAAATACCGCGCCCCCACAAAAGCTCCGGCAGCCAGGATTATTTCTGCCGGCCCTACCAGGGCGATCTGCCCTATCTGGAATGCGACTACCATCAGCAACCCAACGAAGCTGGCCAGCACCCCACGCACCGCCCCTCGGACCACAACGTGGTGCCGTATCTGGCCGAAAAGCTCGGCGAACAGCAGCGTCATCGCGAAGGAAGGCGCAAAAATGGCGAAGGTACCAACGGCCGCCCCCACTACCCCGAACAGCTTGTAGCCCACGAAGGCTGCCGTGATAAGGAAGGGTCCGGGGGTTATCTGGCCCAGGGCGATGCCGTCCGCAAACTGCCGCAGGGTGAGCCAGCCGTGGGCATCCACAGCCTCGGCTTGGAGGAGCGGCATAATTGTCATACCATTCCCGAAGGCGACGGCGCCTATCTTCAGGAATGACAGGCCGAGTGCCCCCATAGCCCCACCCAATGCGAAGAACCACGCGGCGCTCGCCACCACTATCACCGCGACGGCCACCTCTGACCATGGCACTCGGAGCGGCCCACGAGAGACGGGCGGTTGAATTGCGGGGGCAGCAGCGCCACCCTCCGGCGGACGCAGCAATAGAGCGCCGGCCCCCAGGGCCACCAGCACGATCAGGACGGCGTTCAACTTCAGCAGCAGGGCCGCGAATGCTACCGTCGCGATCACCGCCTCCTCCCGACCGCGCACGTTCTGCGCCCCGAATTCCAGCGCCATATTCAGAACCACCCCGACCACCAGTGCCTCCAATCCGATGAAGAGAGGACGAACCCACGCGACGGTTCCCAGCGCGAAGTAGATGGCGGAGAGGCCAACCATCAGGATGAAGGATGGCAAGACGAAGCCGAAAGTCGCGGCGAGAGCTCCGGGAACGCCCCGCAGGCGGTAGCCCACGTACGCTGTCAGGTCCACCATTACCGGGCCCGGGTAGAGCTGGACAAGGGCAATACCCTCATTCATCTCGGGCTCAGTGAGCCACCGTTCCCGCTTCACCAAGTCGCGCATCTCCGCGAGGATGCTAAAGCCGAAAGCAGTGGTCCCAATACGCAGGTAGGTCAGGAAGAGACTCCACAGTTCGATGTGAGGCCGATCCTGACCTTCGCTGTCCACCCTAGCTTGTTGCGTCGCCATGAAGATCCCTTTCCTTCAAGCACGTGCACAAGCTCGCCGGCAGATCGCGCCGCGGCCGAGCCTGTCACCTGCTTGCCTACTTGCTAGCTGTCCTACCCGGCGTTGCTGGGTATATCCTCGCTTCCCACGAGCAACTCGAGTCCATCCACGACGGTATTGAAGCTGGTCGAGGCCAGGGCGTAGCGGGCCAGCAGGATCGCCTCGCCGATCTCCTCCTTGGTGATCCCTGCTCGCTTGGCCTGGATGATCTGGGTTTTCGCGCACTTTTCGTTGCCCATCGCGACCGTGGCCACGATCATCATCAGGGTCTTGTACTTCATGGGAATCTGCGGCTGCTCGAAGACGAACTTCTGGTCCGCTGCCTGCCGCAGCACGGCTTGCGGCGCAACTCGAGACATCAGCACCATGGGCCGTGGCACCTCGCCCATCTTCTCGGCCATTCCCGCGAGGACCTGCTCTACCGTCGGCTTCTGATCTTGTTCCACTTTTCTTACCTCTTCGCTCGATTCATGTTTCTTATGTCTATCTCGCCTGAGTCTTCCGCGCCGTGCGAGATTTCGGCGCGGCACCCTGCCGGTACGGCGCCTCGGACCCCCCTATTGGCCAAGCAACTCCAGGAGCTTCTCTCGGGCGTCGGAGTGCTGCTCGGTGAACAAAGGCGAGCAGGCGGCGAGATCCACCTCCTCGCGGAGCAGCTTCGTCGCGAATGCAAGGCAGGTTGCTTCCCCGCAGGCCCGGCAGTTGCCGCCCGGCAGCCCCTTGTAGACCTCCAGAAGTCCCGGTTGCCGGGCCGCCCGGTGATCTGGCTCAATCTCGCCCCGCTCATCCCAGGTCCGGTTGATTGTTTCCACCAGCCAGTCCATGAGCGCCGTGCCTTCCGCCTCATCCTCCAGCTTCGTCATGGCCGCCTGGCGAGACTGCAGAACGACGCGATGCCCGTCCCGCTGAAATATCAGACTCATTCCAATGGGGTCGTAACGCGCGCCCTTCAGAACCGCGTTCAGATACGGAAGCACGGCGCTCACGTCATCCGAAAGTGCCGCCACCGCGTTCGCCGTCGTCGCGAACGGGTTGCAGTCGGACGAAACCATCCTGAGTGTGTAGCCTGTCAGAAGCATTCGCACACCTCCACGAGAAAACGAGCCGTCGAGTCAACAGCACCATTCCCGGCCGCACGGCGTCACAACATCACCCCATCACGAGGCCCCAGACGATCTTGGCCGCCACAAAGTACAGCACCAGCCCGATAATCTGTTTTAGCTGCGGGCTGCTCAGCTTGTAGCGCATGAGATATGAACCGAGAAGCGCCCCCACGATGGCGGCCACGGCCATCACCACCAGGAAGGCGTAGTCCATCCCACCGAGGGAGACGTGGCCGAGAAACCCTGCCAGGGAGGAGAAGACCACCACGAAGGCCGTGGTGCCCGCGGCTACCTTGGCGTCGTAGCCCAGTCCGTTGAGCACGGGCACGACGAAGTTGCCACCGCCGATCCCCAGCAGACCGCCCAGGAAGCCGGCGACGGCGCCGACGCCGGCTCCCAGGGCGGCAGCCCCGGCACCCCGTCGGGCCTGGCGAGTTTTCGTCTTGTAGAACAGCATCATGGAGCCCGCGAAGACCAGGAAGGCGGCAAACATCCAGAGCAGCACCTTCTGGTCCACCAGTCGGGTGGTCTGAGCGCCCAGTGGGGAGAGCAGCACTGCTGCCACAGCGATGGGCAGCCCCGCCCGGAAGTCCACGACGTGGCTTCTCACGTACACGACGGCGGCGAAGGCCAGGCTGACGAAGTTCAGCAGCAGCGCCGTCGGCATCGCCACCTCCAGGGGCACCCCCAACCAGTAGAAGAAGGGCACGAACAGGAAGGCCGCGCCCAGCCCCGCCATGGAGAGAATGGCCGAGAAGATGAGCACCACTGGCACCCCCACCAGGTAAACGCTCAAAGTCGCCATGATGCCGCCCCTCCCTAACCCCGGGCCGCCTCAAGCCAGCTGCCGATCTCCTGCCTGGATGGGATGCGCCCAGCCGAAAGAAGCTTGCCGTTTACCACCAGACCAGGGGTGTGCATGATGCCGTAGGACATGATGTCCTTGTAGTCCGTCACCTTCAGGAATGTGGCCTCCAGATCCTTCTCGACCGCCACCTGCTTGACCATGGCCTCCAACTTCAAGCAGTTAGAGCAGCCCGACCCGAGAATCTTGATCTCCATCTCTCTCTCCTTTTCTTGTGTGTGCTGAGTTCTGGGTTCTGGACAGACGTACTCAGTCCTCAGTCCC
>JAJYKO010000523.1 GCA_021788565.1 Chloroflexota bacterium | reverse complement strand
GTTTCCGGCCTCACGACGGACGAAAAGACTCATCTGCCGAATCACCCAACGGGTGAACACTCGGAATGCCTCTTTCCTCCGCCGCTGTAAGCAATACGGCCAACTCGGCTTAGAGAATCTGCGGCCTGCGGGGGGAATACGAAGTATTGACGGGTCGCGCGAGCCTCACTATAATCCAGCGAGGGCACGGCCCAGATAGCCGTGCACCTGCTTTTTGCGGACAGTGACCGCTGACCTATCCACTGTTCCCTTCCTCAAGGACTTGTCAGCGGTGATGCTCACTGCTGAGCCTGAATTGCATCGACGACTTCTCCACGCTGCCGTGCTCGCGATCACCGGATTCCCGCGTGTTGCCGGGTTGCTGTCTCCCAGATCCCCGCTGCCCGGCTTAAAAGGGGGTGATTGCTCTCGCGAAGGCGACCGAATGAGATCCCACGAGTTTCGAGACCAACGTTAACGTTGACTTAGAAGAGAGTGGAGGGTTATTCGATGGGCGCGGCTGTGGGACGCAAGACCCGGTTGGACACGGTGGCTGCGAGCGCAAGGAAGAAGGCGTATCTCCACGTGGTGGTGCCCCTTTTCCTGGTCTCCATAATCGCCTATTTGGATAGGGTGAACATCGCCTTTGCCGGATTGACGATGAACAAGCAGTTGGGCTTCACGTCGGAGATCTTCGGTTTCGGCGCCGGTATCTTCTTCATCGGCTATTTCGTCTTCGAGATCCCCGGAGCAGTTATTGCCGAGCGCTGGAGCCCACGCAAGTGGCTCGCTCGCATTATGATCACGTGGGGACTGGCGGCAGCCCTCATGGCGTTCGTACAGACACCGATCCAATTTTACGTGGTGCGGTTTCTCCTCGGCGTCGCGGAGGCGAGCCTGTATCCAGTGATCTATGCTTCCGTGATGCCTCGGTGGTTTTCGTCAAGAGACAGGGCGGCCGCCATCGCGGTGCTCCTGACCTCTATGCAGATGTCAAGCGTAATTGGCGGCCCGCTGGCCGGTTGGCTGCTCGGAATATCCATTAACGGCTTGGCAGGCTGGCAGGCGCTGTTCCTGGTGGAGGCGGTTCCCGCTATCGTGGTCGGGGTTATACTCGCCTTCTGGATCGTAGACTGGCCCAAAGATGCAAACTGGTTGTCCGATGAGGAGAAAGCCTTCCTGGCCAGGCAGTACCAGCAAGAGGTTTCCATCAAGCGCGCCGATAAGACCCACACAGCCTGGTCTGCCATGGGAGATCCCGAGGTGCTCAGACTGGTAGTGATTTACTTCCTGTGGATTACCGGGTTCTGGGGCTTCAGCTACTGGATGCCCACGGTGCTGAAGGCACTGTCTGGTTGGTCGGTCTCTCTCATCGGAAACATCGTGGTGGTGCCGTTCGTCATATCGCTGCTAACCACGGCCTACATTGGCTACTCCTCGTCCAAGCGGGGCGAGAAGAGGATTCACGGCGCTCTTCCTCTGTTTGTGGCCGCCGTTGGCATCGCGGTTTCCGCCTGGACTGGCGGGAATGCGGTACTGGCCCTGCTGCTAGTGATCGTGACGGCCGCGGGAGTCTACGGACCGTTCGGGGTTTGGTGGTCGTATCCCACGACCTTCCTCTCAGGCGAAGCTGCGGCTTCGGGCTCCGCATTGATCAACTCCTTCGGCAATCTAGGTGGGTTCGTGGGGCCGTTCTTGGTAGGCTTCATCGAAAGCCGTTCGGGCAGTTTCGTTGGATCCTACATGTTCCTGGCGGTCTGTCTGCTCGCAGCATCTCTCCTGATGTTGACCCTGAAACGCACTGCCCCAGGCGCTGTTTCGGCCAAACCAGCCGAGGCAACCTCCTGAGAGAACGGTAAGGGGCAACAGCCGGCGGGCTGTTGCCCCTTACTCCCCATTTATTCCGCACAGCCCAACAGGACAGCGCCGCTCGGTGCCGGCCGGGCTTCATCGGGAGAGCGAGATAGACCAGGGGCGCACGGGAACTGCGCCGGCAGGTAACCCAAGCGCAAGATCGGCACAACCGTAACTGTGAATTGAAGGGAGACGTTGTCAGATGAGTTCTCGGGGGAACGCGGTAAAGGATCGACTTGCTGCTGGCGAGATCGCCATCGGCTCGATAGCTCAGATGGCCAGCCCGGAGGCAGTCGAGATGATAGCTGCTGCTGGCTTCGACTGGGTTTGGATCGACCTCGAGCACGGTTCCTTCGGTTTAGAGACTGCCGTGCAGATGCTGCGCGCGGCAGAAGCGAAGGGAGTGACACCCGTGGTGCGTGTGCCCGATCACAATCCTAGCTTCATCATGCGTGTTCTGGATGCCGGAGCGCTGGGTGTTATGGTACCGGGTGTCAGCAGAAAAGAAGATGCCGAGGCGGTGGTAGCGGCCGCACGCTACTCCCCTCTCGGGAAGAGAGGGGCCTGCCCTTGGGTCCGTGCTGCCGAACACCATGCGCGGAACTGGAGCGAGTTCGTCCAGTGGTCCAATGAAAACGTCATGTTGTGGCTTCTCGTCGAAGGTAAGGAAGGTGTCGAGAACCTCGACGAAATCCTCGAGGTTCCAGGCTACGATGCCATCGTGATGGGGCCCTTCGACTTATCCCAGTCGCTGGGGCACCCGGGAGAGATCGATCACCCCGATGTCGTGGAACGAGTGGAGAGCATGTTCCGAAAGGCTCGCGCGAAGGGTATCGACGTGGTGAGCGTGATCTTATCCGATACAACCGAGGATATGCTTCCCGAGGCAAAGCGGTGGATCGCCCTTGGATCCAGGATCGTCGCGGCCGGTGCGGACAAGGTTTTCCTTGCCACCGGGTTCAACGCAACGGCAAAAGGCATTCGCTCTCTGTCGAAGGGGGTTAGTCCTCGCTGACCGTCTCGCGGTATCAATGGAAGAGTTGGGAGATTCCGCTATCCCTCCTCCGCCAGACTGTCCGCCACGCGGTACACCTTCTCCAGCAGAGCCACTGAAGATGGTTCGTACAGGCCGCAGGAGGAAGCCAGAATCAACCGGCGTACGCGGCATAGGGAAGAGATCTCACGCGGCAGGTCGATATCCCTGGCCCTAACTCCCCCAGAGGCACTTAACCACTCGGCACGAATGCCCGAGATCAAGGAGAAGCCGTCTCCGTGGAGGCGGCGGACTTCGTGCATATCCATCACTTCCGGTTCGAGCGAGAAGAACGAGAAGCCCGCATCTAGTAGCGTCGGGAGCAGAAGCGTCACGTCGCCGTCCGAGTGAAAGCCCATCGGAGCCCCATGTTCGCCGGCAACCTGCAGAACCTGCCTGTAGTGGGGCAGCAGCAGCCTGGCAAAGAGCGCCGAAGAGAAGTACAAACCCCGATTGTAGGCGACGTCATCCGTCAACAGGACGAGATCCGCGCTCGCTTCGCACCACGCCCTCACCTCTTCGCCGACGAAGGCCATCTGCGACGATACCTCTCGCTCCGCCTCGGCGAGACGGCCGCCGACCATCGCCAACAACTGGATCAGCCCGTGACGCTCGGCAAGCCTCTGCCATGGACCGTCGACGACTGCGCCACAGGCTAGATCCCTGCTATGGACCAGAGACACGGCCGCTTGCTGAGCATCCGCCTCTCTGGCGACAGCCTGGGGCCCGCTGCAGCTGACGAAGCAGATGTCCGCGCCCAGCATCGCGGAGAGGTCCGCGACTCCGGCCGCGCTGTTGGAGAGCCCTCGGCTCTCGAGCACGGCGGGTGCTATCCATATCTCTCCACGCGCCAGACTACCGTTCCCTGTCCCCTCTATGATCGAGAGAGCCCGTGATCGACCCATGCTATTCCATCCCCATCAACCGATGGCCATAACCCGCCGCACTCATCACGTGCCGGCGGATCGGAAATATTGCGGCATAGCTCCCGGGGGGGCCGCCAGTTGCCCCACCCGGGCGGCTCGGCAGGACTTGGCGGTAGCGAGTAGCGTGGCGCCAAGGCCCGAAGGGCATTCGCCCTCCCCGTCGCTTCCGCCCGAACCGTGACATGATCCTTAAAGCATGCCCGCATTGCCGCGATCCGGCTCGATTATAGCAGCAGCGCCGGAACAACTTTCGGGCACGCCAAGTGCAGCGTGACCAGTGTAATGCCGCATAGGATTGCGCTGCCGGATAGCCGAGGCGCAGCGGCCCGTCACCAGTCAGGAGAGATGGGCAGCATCGTCGTCTGCCGAATGAGAGGCTACACATGACTGCGAAGGAGTTTCGACACTGCGGTGCACTGTACGGCGTAGCGGCAGCCATGAACTCTACCCTGGAAACAGGCGGTGTCCTCGAGGCGATCGTGCGCAAGACCGCCGAGGCGATGGACGTCAAGGCCTGCTCCATCATGCTGCTCAGCTCAGATCGCCAGGAACTGCATCACAGCGCCCACTACGGCCTCAGCGAGAGGTACGTGCGGAAGGGTCCGCTGAAGATGGACCCGGACCTGACTGAGCCTCTCGAGGGGCGTTCGGTGGCCATTTTGGACACCACCACCGATCCTCGCATCCAATATCGCCCCCAGGCGTTGCAGGAGGGAATCGCATCCATGCTCTCCGTTCCCATCCAGCTTCACGGGGAGGTCATTGGAATCCTGCGTATCTACACATCGGAGCAGCAGCAGTTCAGCCAGGAGGATGTGGAGTTTGTGGAGGCCGTCGCCAACCTCGGCGCCATCGCTCTGGAAAACGCGTCCAGGTACACCGAGGCAAAGGTGGACCTAGAGGCGCTGCGATCCTACGTGTACCGGTACGGCGGGACATAGTACGGGATCACACACACATCGCTGAACCCTGGAATCGAGGCTTCAGCCGGTCGCGTAGGGTGCCCCCGAAGCGTCGCTTTCAGGAGCACCAAATCCTACGTGGTGAAGCGCTGATGTCCCGCTACGGAGACCGCAGCGACTGTCATGCTTCGCTGCGCTCAGCATCTCTCCTCGTCCACGTGGAGATCCTTCGCTGGCGCTCAGGATAACAGTCCCGTCGAATGCTCCGTGACTCAGAACTAATGCGGCGTCACTGTTGAACCGGAGGCCAGAAACGTCGGGTCTCACGCTCAGTCCAGTGCAGC
>JAJYKO010000522.1 GCA_021788565.1 Chloroflexota bacterium | reverse complement strand
CGGCGACGATCTCCTTCATGAAGTCCGGCACTATCACCTCGATATCGTCCGGGAAGATCTTGCGCTCAACCTCCATGATGGAGATTTCATGCCCGACGGTTTTCGGGTAGTGGGTGCGCACCTGAGAGCCGAACCGGTCCTTCAGCGGGGTGATGATCCGACCCCTGTTCGTGTAGTCCTCGGGGTTCGCGGTGGCCACCACGTATAGGTCCAGCGGAAGGCGAACCTTGTAGCCACGGATCTGGACGTCGCGCTCCTCCATGACGTTGAGAAGTCCGACCTGGATGCGCTCCGCCAGGTCCGGAAGCTCGTTGATGCAGAAGATGCCGCGGTTGGTTCGTGGGATGAGCCCATAGTGGATAGTGAGTTCGTCAGAGAGGTAGCGACCCTCGGCGACCTTGATGGGGTCAACCTCCCCGATCAGGTCCGCTACGGTTATGTCGGGCGTGGCAAGCTTCTCGCCGTAGCGCCGGGCGCGGCCTATCCACTCGATCTCGGTATCGTCGCCTTCCTCCTCTATCTTGGTGCGGCAGTGCTGACATATGGGCTCATACGGACTGTCGTTGATCTCGCAGCCCGCGATGATCGGTACCTCCTCGTCCAGGAGGTTGACGAGGCTTCGTGCCAGCCGGGTCTTGGCCTGTCCGCGCTCCCCTAGAAGGACGAGGTCCTGTCCCGACAGGATGGCGTTCTCTACCTGCGGTATCACCGTCTCTTCGTAGCCGACGAGGCCCGGAAGAGGAGCCTCGCCCTTGCGCAACCTGTCAATCAGGTTCTTTCGGAGTTCCTCCTTAACGGAGAGCACTCGATAGTCGCTTGCCTGCAGTTCTCGGATTGTCCGAGGCTTGCTCATTTCGCTTGCTCCAGCTCCCTTTGGTTTTCTTGCTCCCAGATATGAATCTATCACGCTCGGCAAGGTTGACGTAACCATGGAGGACGTGCGGGGAGCAATATGAAGAGTACCCATCGGACAGCAAGAAACGGACCGTCGTGAACCATGCCCTTCTAAACTGGGCGGGTACATATGTTGCGGGCCAGAGCTTCGAGTCCTAGCATTAATCAATGGTGGCTGGGAGACTCGCACTGGCGACGGATTTGACAGCGGACCACGACAATGGATAACCTTCTTCAATGAAGGGTCGCTTCGTGTCGTGCCGAGACCGTAGCGAAGAACGGAGATGCTGAATGCCAAGCTCAAGCCTCGAAGAAGCTCTGTACAGAACCGAGAGCGATGCTGACTCGTCACTCAAGGCCGCTTCAGCGGTCACAGCATCCCTGAAGAAATTGCGCGCTGCCACACGAGCAGGCACGCTGCGAGACGTTCGCCGGACGATGGAGGCGGCAGAGCAGGCCATCGCAGCTCTCAGACAGCAGTTCGCCAATACCGTGGAGGGCTGGGACTTCGACGAGGAGGGCTATCTTTCCAGCGAAGCCTATCTGGAAGAGTTGATCCATATGGGTCAACGACAGGGGCTCAATCTCTACCAACAGGACGACCAGATCTACTGCTACCCTGCCCTGGTGCGGGTGTTGCCAACCGAACGAGCTGTTTCTGTCGATCGAGTGAAGGAGAGGCGTCTGCGCCCGAGCGTGCTGGTTGCCCACCTAAAGGAGATCCAGGGGCGCCGTCCGCGCTTCCGGTCCGAGGCTTTCCTGGAGTCCCTCTACCGTGTCTATGCCCGAATCGTTGCTCAAAGAGGCAAGCGGCGGGGATTAGTGGTGCGGTTGAAGGAGATTTACGACTGGCTGACTCCGCGACCTGGTGACACCCGTGACTATACGATCCAGGAGTTCGCGAGGGACATCTATCTGCTGGACCAGAGTGGAATCACTGAAACGAGGGACGGAGCCATACTCAGCTTTCCCGCGGCAACCGGCACCAAGAACCCCGGGGCGCCCATCACCGTTATAACCCAGGGCGGCCAGGAGAAGCGCTACTACGGTATCAGTTTCGACAAGGCGGAGTGATCGTATGCCCTCCCTTCAGATGAGGCCCGAGGATTGGTTGCGGGTGATCCGTACGGAGTACCTGGGAGATTTCGTCCTCCGCGGTGGCGCCACGGTGAAATTCGCTGTGCCCGCCGCCGAATCCGACCGATCCGCGCTGCAGTTTGGTCTAGAGGCGGCGGCAGCGGAGGCGGGCTACCAGTTCGCTGGTGTAGATGCGGCTACCACTAAGGTCCACATGATCGACAAAGTGTTCCACGAGGTGGCGCGCCAGATAGACTGGGACGCCCTGGCCACTCGGTTCGTCGCGGGACTTCTGGAGGAGAACGGCTACCAACTGCCGCCGGAGCGGGACGGCCTGGACTTGCAGGCAATCGCGGCACTGAACCGGTATCAGGAGCCGGAACTGAGACGGGACGTCAGGAAGTGGCTTGCGGGCAGGATCTATCAGGACAGCGGCATGACCCAGGAGTTCCGCGTCGCGATGCTTCGGCTGAGTCAGGCGCAACTGGACCCCACCGACGTGTCTCCGGCCGAGAGTACGGCTATTAAGGAGTGGCTCCGCGGCGAGCTTCGGCTTCTATCGTCCCTTAAGCCCTCGCTAATCTACCAGAAGATCGCCAGGAACAACGCCCGACACATTCTGTTCTCTCTGGTTCGATGGCTGCGCCTCACGGGCAGTAACGGGCTGGTGTTGGGTCTGGATATCACCCAGTGCGCGGCGGACCGTACCCATACCCCTGAGGGGCTCAATCACTACAGCAAGCCCGCCACCATGGATGCCTACGAGCTGCTACGACAGTTCGTGGATGGGGCGGACCAACTCTCCCACTGCCTTGTGGTCGTGGTGGCATCCCCATCGTTTCTCACAGATCCTGTCAAGGGGCTCGGCTGCTATGAGGCGTTGAAGTTGCGGATCTGGGACGAGGTTCGCGATCGCGAGGTTCCAAATCCGATGGCTGCGCTCATCAGGCTTTCCAGCGCGGCCGCGCCACAGCTGCCGGTGTACGTAGAGGGGAGGGTCGACGAGCGCCATGGATGAGCAGATCCGGGATCGTCGCGCGATAGAAGCCCTGCGGTCGGGCGTCCCTAATCGGGATGCGGTCGCGGTGCTGGGTTCCTCCCAGCCGGAGATAGATAACCGCTTCCGGGAGTTGCTTGCCCAGGCGCGGGAGGGGGGCACCTCGGGCCAGCCTGGCGGCAGCCTGTTGATAGCCGGAGATTTTGGCGCCGGCAAGTCGCACCTGTTGGAACATCTCCATCATCTGGCCCTGGACCAGCGATTCGTTTGCAGCAAGTTGGTTGTGAGCAAGGAGATGCCGCTCTACGATCTACCCAGGCTATACAGAGCGGCTATCGCCGAGGCGGTGATCCCGGGTGCGATGGGGGCAGCCCTGACAGAGGTGGCGGCCAGGCTGGATCCCGCTAGACCTGAGTACGCGGCCTTCAGTCAGTGGGTGGGCGGAGAGTCGGGGCTTAACCCTCGATTTCCGGCCACGCTCTACCTGTACGAGGAGTGGCGGGGCGAACACGAGGTTCAGGAACAGATACTGGACTTCTGGAGCGGCTGGAGGATCAGCACGAGCGAGATCCGGAAGGCGCTGAAGTCGCTCGGCGCCGCGTCCGCCTTCTCCATAGATAAGGTGCCCCCCGCCAGAGAGCTCGCGGTGCAGCGCTTCAAGTTCGTCTCCAGGCTCATGGTGGCAGCTGGCTTCTCCGGCTGGGTTCTCCTGTTGGACGAGGTGGAGCTGATAGGGCGCTATTCGTTCATGCAGCGGGCCAGATCCTATGCGGAGATCGCCCGCCTCGCCAATAAGCTTCAGGATGACGGCATTCCCTCCTTGAGTACTGTTTTCGCCATCACCAAGGACTTCGAGGAAGCTGTGCTGGAGAGCCGCAACGATCGTGAGAGGATTCCAGGAAAGCTGCGCGCGTCCAATCTGCCGGCGGACCTTGCCCTCGCCGGACAGGCGGAGCGTGGGATGCGGATGATTTCCCGGGAGCGCGTTCCGCTCCGGCCGCCGGACCAGGCGCTGCTTCTCCAGTCTTATCTGAAGACGAAGGCCACCCATTCCCAAGCCTACGGCTGGTCGCCCCCCGAGGCCGGCTCCCCTGAGCAGCTTGGCAGCACTCCGATGCGCACTTACGTCCGGTTCTGGATTAACGAGTGGGATCTGAAGCGCGCCTACCCGGACTATACCCCGAAGACGGAAGTGGCTGAGCTGCGCCCCAGCTACGAAGAGGACCGCGACCTGGAGGTAGCGCCCGAGGCAGATCCGCCCGATAGTGGGGGCGCAGATGCCGATTCCCTTTCGTGACCTGGACGATCTGAACGAGCTGGGTCCCGCTGCCTTCTTGAAGGTGGCGCGCGACCCTACCGGAAACACCTGCTATGGAGCGCTCTTCCTCGTTAACGCCCGGGGCGAGCCGTTGGAGTTCACCTTCAATCGCGCCGATGCTCCGACCTCTTCTCTGTGGCGTCCGGTCGACGTTCGGCGGCAGTTGGAGCGCAGCCTGACGATCTCCCTGCTCTCAGTCTGCCCGCGTGTGCCTACCCTCCTGTTCTGTCTGGCATCCGAGGTCACCGGGGAGCTGTTCTCGCGCGAGATCCGCCTTTCGCTCCCAGTCTGTCGAATCGCAAGCTCTCTGGAGACCACCCCCTACTTGCCTGAGGAGCGACGTGAGGTCATCGAGGTGTCGGATCCGCTGCACCTCTTCTGGTTTCCCGATCGGCCGCCGGACGCTTCGCCAGGACTACACCTCCAGCAGGAGTTGGTGGACCGGGGGCTGCTGGTCGAGCCGTTCGAGCGCGCTCTGGCTGGGCTGAGAGAGGTGTACGGGCCATTCGACCGCCGGGAGCCGTCACCATGACCCCGGCCTGGTGGCGACTGGCCTCTTCTGGGCCCGCCCCAACCCGCTGGGGAAGCAGTCCTGCCGCGCCCACGCCATCGTACGTTCTCCCACCTGCCGGCCTGATGTCGATCCCACGCCCTCGACCGGGTAATGGGGGCCGCGGTCGTGTCGACGCGGCGAGGCTCGGCGCTTCGGCGAGATCCGTTAGGCAGGCTGTGCCTCTGGGGAAGGCTACACGCTATC
>JAJYKO010000521.1 GCA_021788565.1 Chloroflexota bacterium | reverse complement strand
CGCGCTTGGCGGTGAGATCACCGTCCAGGACATCCTGAAGCACAAGTGGCCGGACCCGGATGACCCAGGCCGGCTCAAAGGCGTGCGCCAGCGCGCGCTGGACCTCAAGCAGAAGGGCAATTGGGCGCTGGTGCTCAATCTATCTGTCGGCACCGTCCACATCAGCCAGTACCTGCGAGGCTTCACCGACTGGTACATGGATATGGCCGCGGACCAGGCCCTCATCGGTGCGTTGATGGACGCTATCACGGACGTCACCATGGCCATGGCGCGCCGGCTGATGCTGGAGGTGGGCGACCTGGTGGACATAGTCTTCACCGGAGATGACCTTGGCACCCAGAACGGCCCTCAGGTCTCGCCCGAGACCTACCGCAAGGTGATCAAGCCGCGCCATGGCCGTTTCTACCGGCAGGTGCAAGAGATCTGTCCCCACGCTAAGATCCTCATGCACACCTGCGGCTCCGTCTACCTCCTACTGGACGACCTGATCGATATCGGGGTGCAGGCACTCAATCCCATCCAGGTGCGTGCCAGAGACATGGACCCGGTTCGGCTAAAGCGGGAATATGGGGACAAACTCTGCTTCTGGGGCGGGATCGATACCCAGGAGGTGCTGCCCCACGGGACGCCCCAGGACGTAAAGGCCGAGGTGCGCAGGCGGATAGCGGAGATGGGACCGGTCGGCGGCTACATCCTGACCGGCGTGCACAACCTCCAGCCGGACGTTCCCACCGAGAACGTCCTCGCGATGTACGAACACGCCCGCGAGGTCGGGGTGTACTGAGTGGAGGCTGGCCGGTACCGCCATCTCGGCATCCCCTGTTCACGAACGAAAAAGGCCCCGGCGTTGCCTGCCGAGGCCCAGATAGGCTCGTCCATCCCGAGGGCCGGGCGGAACCCGGCCCTCGGGAATTTGCTTTAGTAGTCCATACCGCCCATGCCGCCCGGAGGCATCGCCGGAGCCTTCTCCTTCTCGGGGATATCGGTCACCAGCGACTCGGTCGTCAGGATCATCGAAGCGATGGAGGCCGCGTTCTCGAGGGCAGCGCGGGTCACCTTGAGCGGGTCGATGATGCCGGTCTCGACCATCGGCACGTACTTGTTGTTAAGAGCATCGTAGCCGACGCCCTTCTCGGACTTCTTGACCGCGTCCACAACCACCGAGCCTTCCTGGCCGGCGTTGACGGCGATCCTTCGCAGAGGCTCCTCCAGGGCCCGGCGCAGGATGGCCACACCGGTCTCGGCGTCACCCATGCCCTTGACCTCTGCCGCAGCCTTTTCCAGGGACGGGATGGCGTTCACCAGCGCGACACCGCCGCCAGGGACGATGCCCTCCTCGACGGCAGCACGAGTCGCGGACAGCGCGTCCTCAACCCGGTGCTTCTTCTCCTTCAGTTCCACCTCGGTGGCCGCACCGACCCGAATGACCGCCACTCCACCGGCCAGCTTGGCCAGCCGCTCTTGCAGCTTCTCGCGGTCGTAGTCTGAGGTCGTCTCCTCGATCTGGGCCTTGATCTGCTTGATCCGAGCCTGGATCGCCTTGTCGTCGCCGTGCCCCTCCACGATGGTGGTGTTGTCCTTGTTGGACACCACGCGGCGCGCGCGACCCAGATCCTGGACGGTGGTGCTGTCCAGCTTCCGGCCGACCTCCTCGGAGATCACCTTGCCACCGGTCAGGGTCGCGATGTCCTCCAGCATCGCCTTACGGCGATCGCCGAAGCCCGGGGCCTTGACGGCCAGGACGTTGATGGTACCACGGAGCTTGTTCACCACCAGGGTCGCCAGGGCCTCACCCTCGACGTCCTCGGAGATGATGAGCAGGTTCTTGCTGACCTGCAGGAACTTCTCGAGCACGGGCAGGATGTCGGCGATGGCGGAGATCTTCTTGTCGGTGATGAGGATGAACGCGTCCTCCAGGACGGCCTCCATCCTGTCGGGATTGCTCATGAAGTAGGGAGAGATGTAGCCGCGATCGAACTGCATACCCTCGGTGTACTCGGTCTCAAACCGAAGGCCCTTGGACTCCTCCACGGTGATGACGCCGTCCTTACCGACCTTGTCCATCACCTCGGCGATCAACTCGCCGATCTCGGGATCGGCCGCGGAAATGGCCGCTACCTGGGCGATCTCGGTCTTGCCCTTGACCGGGGTGGACATCTCCTTCAGGGACTCCACGATGGAGGCAACGCCCTTGTCGATGCCGCGCTTCAACTGCATGGGGTTGGCGCCCGCGGTCACGTTCTTTAGGCCCTCAGCCACGATCGCCTGAGCGAGCACCGTCGCGGTGGTGGTGCCGTCGCCGGCCACGTCGTTGGTCTTGGTGGCGGCCTCCTTGGCCATCTGGGCACCCATGTTCTCGAATGGGTCCTCGAGCTCGATCTCCTTGGCGATGGTGACACCGTCGTTGGTCACCGTGGGAGCGCCGAACTTCTTGTCCAGAACCACGTTCCGGCCCTTGGGGCCGAGGGTAATCTTCACGGCGTCGGCCAGAGCATCCACCCCACGCTTCAGGGCCGCTCGGGCATCCGTGTCAAACAGCAACTGCTTCGCCATTAAGCAACTCCTTCTAAGGGACCAATTAACCCACAAAATGGGACCCGCTCTCTGCGGGCCCTGGTCAGGCTTACTCGATCACGACAGCGAGGATATCCTTCTCGCTCAAGATCAGAAGCTCTTCTTCCTCGCGCTTGAACTCGGTTCCAGCATACTTGGCGAACAGAACCCTGTCCCCAGTCTTCAGCTCCATCGCGACTCGCTGACCGTTGTCGAGGACTCGGCCCGGGCCGACCGCGATCACACTGCCTTCTTGGGGTTTCTCCTTGGCGGTGTCAGGCAGAACGATTCCGCTCTTGGTGACCTCTTCGCGGGACAGAGGCTTGACCACCACCCGGTCGCCGAGGGGTCTTAGACCCGTTGCCATCTGTGAGAACCTCCTTGTCTGTGAGAAATCTGGCTCAATTGTTGAGAGGGTGAGCCGCTTTCCTGATCTATCTTAGCACTCGCAGCTCAAGAGTGCTAACGCCAGGGCGTATATTAGCGAAACCCATGGACGTGCGCAAGGGCCTCCCAGCCTTTCTGAGACATTTCTAACATTCGGCGGCTGGTTACGTCTTTGGCCCCGCAAGCTTCCTGCCACGCTTCCACTTAGGTGATGGGTGGAGTCCTGCGTGCTGAGTGGGGTTCTGAGTTCTGCGTAGAGGACGCAAGACTTAGGAGTGAGGACTGCTAGCTAAGTGGTCCATCGGGCAAGTTCGTGGCATCTTGTAGAAGCGGAGGGCGCGCGTGGACTCGTCAGTCCCACGAGGACGCGCAGTCTGAAGCCTGCGGCTACTAACAGCTAATGGCTGATGGCCATCGGCTACGCCAGGGGCAGGTTGGGGGAGACGTCCAGGTCAAGGCCGCTTCGCTCTCCGGCCAGAAAGCGGTAGTAGCCGGCGCTGGCTACCATAGCGGCGTTGTCTGTGCAGAGGAAAATCGGCGGGACGTGGACCGGCACCTCCACGCTCTCCTTGATCCGCTCCCTCAACGCCAGGTTCGCGGCCACGCCGCCGCACACGGCGACCTGACGCACACGGAACTGCCGACCCGCGCGCGCGGTCTTGGTGGCGAGGACGTCCACAACCGCGTCCTGGAAACTCGCTGCCAGGTCTGCCACCGGTAACTCCCCCTGAATGGACTGCACGGTCCGGAGCACCGCGGTCTTCAGCCCGCTGAAGCTGAAATCGTAGCTCTCGCCGAGCCAGGCCCTGGGGAGGTGAAACGCCGCGGGATTGCCGCCCTGGGAGGCGCGCTGAATGGCGGGTCCGCCCGGGTAGCCCACGTCCAGGATTCTCGCCACCTTGTCGAAGGCCTCTCCGGCGGCATCGTCGCGGGTGCTTCCCAGCCGCTCGTAGTCGCCGTGACCTCGCATCAGCACAAGGTCGCTGTGCCCCCCTGAGACGATGAGGACGAGCAGCGGGAAGGCCGGCTCTGGAAACTCCTCTCCGGTGATCACCCAGTTGGAGTAGACGTGGCCCTCCAGATGGTTGACGCCCACCAGCGGTATGCCGCGCGCCATGGATATCGCCTTGGCAGCGTTCACGCCGACCAGCAGTGAACCGGCCAGGCCGGGGCCGCGTGTCACCGCTATCGCAGCGAGATCGTCCCATCCGGCTCCGGCGCGCTCCATCGCCTCTTCCACCGTCGGCACGATAGCCTGCAGATGGGCACGGGAGGCGACCTCCGGCATCACCCCGCCATACTTGCGATGCAGGTCGATCTGGGAGGCAACCACATTAGATTCCACACGGCGACCATCGGTCAGTACCGACGCCGCCGTCTCGTCGCACGAAGACTCTATGCCCAGGATTTTCATGGGGTGATTATATCAGGGTGGACGGGGAGACAGGGGAGGGCGAGCCTCCCGGCGAGCCGTCACGTCGCGCAAAACCATCGTTCCCGCGACAGTGCGGATGTCCCATGGGGAGATTCGGTTGGGCATCACGAGGCGGCTCGGCAGGAGCCTCGCCCTCCCAATCGCCCAACATCCGTTACTGCAGCGGTGGCAGGTCGAACTCGAGGAGGGACTTGTCGGTCAGCAGGTAAACACGCCGGTTCGCCTCGTCCACGAAGAGGTCCTGCGCGCCTTTGAAGGAGACGTTCTTACCGTCCGCCTTGAATTGCCTCTGAAACTTGCCCTCGGGCGAGAACTGGAGGATCCTTTCCCCGGCGCTATCCAGCAGGTAGAGCGACCGCGTGCTAGCACTGGCGAACAGCGCCTTCGGGCCGGCGACTTTTCCGTCGGGCACGTCATCCGCGAAGTCTTGCGGCCGGCCTTCCCGGGTGAATCGGGTCACCGCCCCGGTGCTGTCGAGGAGGTAGAGATTACCGTCCAGGGCGATGTCCACTACCTTGAAGAGATCGACCCTGGCATTGGCATCGACAATCACATAAGCCTGGCTCTCATAACCGTTCTTGGTCGGAGGGTAGTAGTACAGGCTTTTCTGCTGGGTATCCAGCATGTAGAGTCCGCCCGCGAAGCCCTTTATGGTTCGGATTGCCCCCCAGTTCTGACCC
>JAJYKO010000520.1 GCA_021788565.1 Chloroflexota bacterium | reverse complement strand
GAGCTGGGGTGCTCTGGCAGGCTGAAACCAACGTCGCAACTAGGGCGAGAATTGTCAGGGGGACAGCCAATCTCGCGGTCTTGGACACTTCCATCTCCTTTCTCTGACAAAAAAGACTGACAGATCTCTGGCAATGGCAGAGATGCGCGGATAGGCGCGGTGCGAGGAGCAGCGTTGTCGCTGCAAGTGGAGTGGTGGGAGTACAGATCTACGCCGCTATCCCTTCACCTCCGTCCTGTCGATGAGGTCGCCAATTGGCCGCCGGCGCTTCCATTTAAGTAGTCAGCCTTGTGGAAGCATATCACTACTGTAATCAAAGTCAACTCGCATGAGGGGTACTTTCATCTTCAAGTTCGTCTTCTAGCAGTTCCGGATCGCTGTATGTGGCAATCTCTCGGCCCTGGTAAACGGTGAGCACGAAGTCGTCGCGGGGCAAGTCCGCGGTTTCCACCAGATCCATATCGATGCGGTCTCGCAACTCCTCGATTTCCTGGTCGGTGACCTGCTGGCTGGGGTCCTTTTCGATGATGAGGAGGCCATACACCGCGTTATGCGTGAAGTGGAGCTCCGCCCTCGCGATGGGCTCCTCACCCTGGCTGATCAGGTAGGATTCGGAGTGCGAAGTACGGCAGATGCGATCGTAGTGGAGATTATCGAAGCTGAGCTCCTGCATTGCGGACGTTCTCCTTGCCCATTGGAAGTGATCCAGGCGCGAACATCTCGAAAGTTCGTTTGGGCGACATAATAGCTTAGGGACGCTGCGCGGTCAACGCGGGGACATTTCATAGGCAATGAAGAGCGTCTGCTTCTTGGTCTTCCTGGGGAAGGTCAGCATCTTCTCCCCCGGGTACTCTTGTTGTAGGAGCTCTGCCTCTCGTGCCCGTTCTGCGATGAATATGAACACGGCTCTCTTGTCATGAGCAACAAACGAGAGGTTGGTGGGCAGAGCAGCGGGACCGTCCAATCCCACACAGCGATGGCTACGGAGGAGTTCGCCTCGGGACCGATTACCGCGCATGAAGTACCTAACCCGTGGACTCTGTTCTCCCGTGTACCTCAGGACCTGGAAGTGGGTCACCTGGCTTGCAGCGACCGATGACGCAGGCGCCCAGCATGGCAAGAGCCACTGGCAGCCACATGCCCAGAGCCCCGGCCGCGTTGATGGCAACCAGGCTGCCATGGTTCCAGCCAAGACGCCAGGCAAAACCCATGATGAGGTCAATCAGGAAGCCGCCGAGCGTCATCCCCACCAACGCTGCTCCAGAAAGCGGTGTTGCGCTCAGCGCGGCGAGCGGGATTGCCCACGTGAGATACCACGGTTGAAACCAGCTCGTCGCCACGATGAGCAGCGCCGCGGTGGCCCAGAGGGAACTAGTGAATAGTGTGGCTGGTTGTCGCCATAGCCGCATTACAACCACAAGGTAGATAACCGCGAAGATGACTTTGCTCAAATCGCTAAGAAGGGAGGCGGCCTCCTGAGGTGGCATCGATTGCAGAAGCCAGTAATATGCTACCGCGCTCGGAGAGGTCGTAAACCATTCTGAGAGCTTTTCGAGGATGCCGAAGGTTCCGTTGAAACCAAGAAACACCAACAAGACTGAGCCGACAGCCAGCGCCGCAGCCGTGTCGAGGATAGCGCCGACTATCCACGTGCGCCAGGGACCTGCACGGTGGAGATCGACGAGAAGAAACAGTGGTACCAGGACCGCGGCCGTGTACTTGACAAGGGAAGCAGCAATCAGCGCGACGATTGCCCAACGCGACAGGCCTCGCGACTGTAAGACAAAGGCTAGAGCGACGAAGACCGTCATGGCGATGTCGTTATGGGCGTTCTGCGACAGTTCGAAGAGCAGGAGGGGATTCCAGGCGATCAGAAGCGCGGCCGGGACCGCGGCTTCTGGCCTGGTGCGTCGGAGGGTCTGGCACACCATCCACGCGACGGCCAGTAGACATAACACCGCCACAACCTTGAACGCCAGCAGGTTAGCCAGGAGATTGGGACCCGATAGGTAGCGGACGACCACGCCGATCACGAGCCACAGAGGTCCATAGTGAGTGGTCTCGTTGGGATAGTCGAGAAACGGCAAGAGACGATTGCCGGGGATGGCCGAGACCGGCACGAAGAAGGGGTTGAGATGGTAGCGGACGACGGCATCTGCCTCGGCTACGTACGCATACACGTCTCCGGCGCCGCCAGGATAGCAGAGCACGAGAGGTATCGCGATCGGTACGACGAGGAGCAGCACGAGCACACCGGAGCGGGAGCTCCGCAAGGGCAAAACAGCCCAGAAAGCCAATAGGTAAAGCAGTATCTCGGCCACCACCGCTAGCGAGAAACCGGTCATGGAGGTCGTGCTGAGGCCGAGGAGTTTCGGGACGTCCAGGTGGGGCAGGTCGTAGAAGGCAGGCAGCCACATAACCCTGGTAAAAGTGACCCACCAGACCCCCGCACTTCCCACCGATGCGAATGCTAATATCGTCCAGCGGAGACGCTCACCAGGATTGGAAAGGTGGGTACGTGTTCCCGCACGCAATGTTGGAAGTCCTCGCTGCATTCTGGCATCGCTGCTGGCTTTACTTGACGGTGTCGTGGTCGCACATCCGACCCGGCAACATGCACGAGCTGCTCATCATAAAGGGTACGATGCCGCCAAATGACTTGGCAAGAACGCGACCCGTGCGTTGACCTTTTTTCCAGATGCCGGGTAGAATCACACGGTTTCTAGCCCACCCCCGGGGTTTTTCGAATGGGGAAACGGTTCTCGCAGGTAACCACCCAACCCAAACGCTTCATCCTTCCTCCCATAGCCGTCGCTCTTGCAGTATGGGGAGAATGGGCGTTGTTCACCCAGAACCTGCCGCTCGACGGAGTAGTGCTGTTCTCCGCAGCCCTTGCCCTATTCGGCGTGGCGGTCCTGCCCGGGCAGCGTCTTGTAAAACCGGCCCATGAGAGTGGCAAATGGTACCCTCACGACTACGCGTCTGTCACCTCGCACAGGCTTCCGCTGCTGCTGGCTGCGGTTGGCTTCGCGGTTCTCACATGGCTCTTTTCTAGCGGTAATCGCTTCAGACCTGAGACGCTGCTCTTCTGGTTCTTGACATGCGTTTTCTACGTGTGGGCATTGTGGGATCACGGCGAAGCGGGGCATGCAGGTTTGCGCGAGAGGATCGGCAGGCTCGCTTCTAGGGAGTTGCACATCTCCTGGAGCGTAGTTGTGCTCGTACTGGTGCTGCTACTCGCGGCCTTCTTCCGCTATTACCAGATCGGTAGCATCCCACGGGATCCAACCAGCGACGTGGCCGAAAAGCTTCTGGATGTGCGGGATCTGCAAAACGGCGTGTACCGCATCTTCTTCCCACGAAACACCGGTCGTGAGCCCATCTCGTACTACATGGCGCTCCCGTTTACCCAGGTCTTCGGTCTTACTCACCTCGCTCTCAAGGCTCAGTCTGCGACGGTCAGTCTCCTGACCGTCCCACTGGTCTTCTTGATTGGGAGGGAGATCGTGGACTCCCGCTTCGGGTTGCTGGGGGCTTTCTTTCTGGCGATCTCCAAGTGGGATGTGGCGATTGGAAGAGTCGGGCTCCGTTTTCCGTACTATCCATTCTTCGTGGCACTGGCATTCTTTTTCCTCTTGCGGGCGGTACGACGCGGTGGCAGGAACGATTACCTCCTGTGTGGTCTGGCAACGGGCGTCGGGCTCTATGGATATAGCCCCTTCCGGGCCATGGCCCTGGTGATTCCTGCTGTGGTGCTCGTGAGGGTCGCTTTTCAACGCAAATATGGCCGAAAGGCCGTTCTAGTGACGTTGAAGAATGCCGCCCTGTGTGTGGGCGCCGCAGCACTGGTCTTCGTCCCGTTGGGGCACTACATGTTTGAGAACCCGGGGATGTTCTGGCTCCGCGCTGTCACCCGAGTCTCCGGGGTGGACAGTCCGCTGCCTCCAAACCCGGTGGGGATACTCTTGTCGAACGTGGTCAATGCACTGCTGATGTTCAACTGGAAGGGAGATGTTGTGTGGGTCAACACCATACCGTTTGACCCCGTGCTGGACTACGTCAGCGGCGGCCTCCTAATCCTGGGGATCGGCTGGGGTTTCTTCAGTCTGGTGAGACAACGAGAAGCCGTGGCGGCGTACCTGCTGGTGACCCTCTTCATACTACTTCTGCCTTCCATTCTGAGCCTTAGCTTCCCGAGAGAGAACCCCAGCGTCGTGCGCAGCGGAGGGGCTGGTCCCATCGTTGCCCTCCTTGTGGCAGCTCCGCTCTATTTGGCTTTCAGGCGGATGACCGAATCGTTGCCTCGAGGAGCTGGACGGATGGCTGCCGCCGTCTTGCTGGCCGCCGTGATGGTTCTGGCGATCCGCGTGAACTTCGACAGATACTTCATCGACTACCCAGTCCAGTATAACCAATCATCGGTCAACTCGACTGAAATCGCTGCTGTGATGGATGATTTTGCGCATAGCGTAGGCTCGTACGAGAACGGATACATCAAATCCTGGCCGTACTGGGTTGACACTCGGAACGTAGCCTTCGCCATGGGGGATCCCAGCTGGAACAACGTGCTGATGACGACGGAGGACGTGCTCCACCACCAGCCCCCACCCGGGAACAAGCTTTACATAATCAATCCTGCTGATCACGATGCCGTGGCAGCATTCCAGCAGCGATTTCCGGAGGGGCAGTTGCGGGTCGAGAAGTCGGCCACGCCGGGCAAAGACTTCCTGGTCTTCTTTGTGCCTGGGAAGCCGTAGGGACGTTGCGTTGCCTTTGTTCAGGGTCTTTTGGCATACAACTTCTCGTAGAAGTCCACGTTTTGGCCGACGCTGAAACTTCTGGCGAGATCGATTCTGGAGGTCGCATACTTCTCCGGGTGCTGAAGCACCTGGATTAGGGCTGCCGCGAGAGCCTTGGAGTCGCGTGGCGGCACCGTCATTCCCATCCCGCTCACGCGGGTTGCCTCTCTCACGCCGGGAATGTCGCTGGCGACGACGGGAGTCCCGCACAGCATTGCCTCCACCTGCACCATGCCAAAGGACTCGGTTGAGTTGACG